>JAEXBU010000060.1 GCA_023393815.1 Bacillota bacterium
GCACGGGGATCGCGGGGCTTTCCGCCGCCGGTTTTTTGATAAAAGACGCCCACATGAAACCTGAAAACATCACCTTTTTGGAAAAGGACGAGATTGCCGGGGGCGCTCTGGATGGAAAATTATTGGCCAATGTAAACTATGTAGCAAGAGGGGGACGGGAAACGGGGCACCACTTTGAAGTTCTGTGGGACCTTTTGAGTGTGATTCCCTCTCGAGAAGATCCCGAAATGTCCATTTTGGACGATTTATACTACACCAATTTGGACGATCCCAATTACAGCCATTGTCGCATTACCAAAAATCGCGGGGAACGGGACGACAACGGAAAATTCAACCTTTCTCCCGATGTCATCAAGGAAATTCTCCATTTGCTCCTGACCCCCGACGAAAAATTGCAGGGAGTTTCCGTAGAAGAAGTTTTTTCCGAAGAATTTTTGGAAACGGATTTTTGGACCTTCTACCGGACCATGTTTGCCTTTGAAAACTGGCATTCCGTGTTGGAATTAAAGCTCTACATTAATCGCTTTATCCACCACGTAGCGGGCCTTCCGGATCTTTCCGCTCTTCAATTCACAAGATACGATCAGTACGAGTCCATCGTCTTACCCATGATGAAGTGGTTGTCGAATAAGGGAGTGAAAACCCAATACAACACGGAAGTTGTGGATGTAGATTTCGACCTGACGGGAAACAAAAAGGTAGCCACAAAAATCATCGCCAAAGACGCCAAAACCGGCGAGGATACATCCATCGATTTAACGGAAAATGACCTCGTGTTCATTACCACCGGATCTTTGGTGGAAGCTTCCGCCTATGGACGAAACGACGTGGCCCCGGACCTGCATATCGATGAAGAAGAAAGTTTCCGCCTATGGAAAAATATTGCAAAAAAATCCCCGGAATTCGGAAAGCCGGAAGTCTTCACTTCCAATGTGGAAAAGACCAACTGGGAATCCGCTACGGTGACGGTAAAGAGCAAGGAAATTGCCGAATACATTGAAAAAATAACCAAAAGAAGCCCCTACACCGGAAAAGTCGTTACAGGGGGGATTGTTACCGTGCGGGATTCCAAGTGGTTGATGAGTTGGACGATTAACCGTCAAGGGCAATACATCGGCCAACCGGAAGAGGAAATCGCCGTGTGGGTCTACGGCCTCTTTACCGATGTCGCCGGAGATTACGTCAAAAAACCCATGAAAGAATGCATTGGGGAAGAAATCGCCAAAGAATGGCTCTATCATATCGGCGTTCCGGAAGAAGATATCGAAAGATTGGCCGAAGAGACGTCGACCGTCCCCGTCTTTATGCCCTACATCACCGCCCAATTCATGCCCAGAAGTTTCGGGGATCGCCCCTATGTCGTTCCCAAAGACAGCGTCAATTTCGCCTTCCTCGGACAATTTGTAGAAACGCTGGATAATCCGGGTAGGGATACGGTCTTTACGACGGAATACTCCGCGCGCTGCGCCATGGAAGCGGTGTACGTTCTCACGGGAGTGGAAAAGCGCGTGCCGGAAGTCTTCGCCTCTCGCTACGATGTGCGCTATCTCTTGGCAGGCCTGAGCGCGCTCAACGACGGACAAAGACCGGCCGTGAACCTTCCTCTGGAACAATTGGCTAAAGTTGCCAAAGTTATCGGTGGAACGGAAGTGGAAACGATGCTTAGAGAATTTCATTTACTTTAAAGGAGCAATCCTCGGCGAGCACGGGCAATAGAAAAACCTTTTGTTCAACGAAAGCACGGACCCCCAAAAGTTGGATCTGAAATCCGACCTTTGGGGGTCTTTTTATGGAAAAGGTGGAGTGGAAAGCGTCGCGAGTGCGGCGGAGCTTGGATTGGGAGCGGGATACGCTCAAAAAGGTGCGGAAAAGATCCTATGTAAAACAAAATCGAGTAAGCAAATGCCTACTCGATTCCGTCTGACGTTCACGGTCGCTATACGACGAGATGGAAATTTTTATTTGGTTCGGTCGTCCATGGACAGGTATTTTTTCCTGGAGTTTAAGTGGACGTAGGCCGGACGGATGATCTTCTTGTCTTGAATTTGTTCCAAACGGTGGGCACACCAACCGGCCATGCGGGCGGTGGCGAAGAGGGGAGTATACAGATCCCGAGGAATCCCCAACATTTGATAGACGAAACCCGAGTACAAGTCGATGTTGGCGGTGAGGGGATAGTCGGTGCCGTTTCGTTCTTGTAGGAGCCTACCGCCGATGTCTTCCACCAGGCGGATAAAATTGTATTGGTCGCTGTAGCCCTTTTCTTCGGCGAGGATCTTGGCTTGTTCCTTTAACAGTTCCGCCCGGGGATCACTCAGGGTGTAGACGGCGTGGCCAATTCCGTAGATCAGGCCCTTTCGATCGAAAGCTTGCCCCCCGAGGATTCGGCGCAGGTAGTCTTCGATGTCGTTTTCATTGTGCACGTCCCGTACGTTGGAGGCGATGTCGTCGAGCATGGCCGAGCACATTAGGTTGGCGCCGCCGTGGCGCGGCCCTTTCAAAGAACCCAACGCCGTGACGATGGCGCTGTAGGTATCGGTTCCCGAAGAGGAGACCACGTGGGTGGCGAAGGTGGAGTTGTTCCCGCCGCCGTGTTCTGCGTGGAGAACGAGCATCAGGTCTAAAATTTTGGCTTCCGCATCGGTGTAGTCGGAATTTTTTCGGATCAGAGACAAAATCATTTCCGCGGTGGACATATCGCCTTCCGGGTAGTGGATGACCAAGCTGTCCCCGTCGATGTAGTGTTTTTTGGCTTGGTAATTGTACGCCATAATCAGAGGCGTTTTCGCGAGCAGGCAGACGCTTTGGCGCAAGACGTTGGCCGTGGAGGTGCCGTCGGGATCCATGTCGTAGGAATACAGACACAGGGTGGAGCGCATCATCTTGTTCATAACGTCGCGACCCGGGACTTTCAGGATCGTGTCTTCCAGATAGTTTCGGGGTAAGTGGCGTTCTTTTCGCAAAAGGCCCTTAAAGAAGCTCAATTCCTTTTTCGTAGGAAGATTTCCTAAGAGCAGAGTGTAGGCCACTTCTTCGAATCCAAAGCGATTGGTTTTGCGGAAATCCTCCACCATGTCTTTGACGGAATAGCCGCGGTAGAGCAGATCCCCTTCGATAGGGATTTTCTTTCCGTCGACTTTTTCGTAGCCCGTAACGTATCCGATACGGGTGATGCCTACGAGGACGCCGGTGCCGTCGGCGTCGCGCAGGCCGTGCTTGACATCGTACTTGGCGTAAAGTTCCCGGTTAATCGTGTCCCGTTGCGTAATTTTTTCCGCCAGTTCGTTGAGGCGGTGATCCATTATTTGATTGAGCATACTTCACCTACCATCTTTCTATTAAGGCGCGGACGTAGTCGTCGGTGCGTAAGTTTCCGCCGAGATCCGCCGTGCGGGTAGCGGGATTGGACAAGACGTCGTGAATGGCGCCGCGAATGCGTCGGGCAAAATCCGCCTCGCCCAAGTCGTCGAGCATGAGACAGGCACTCAGGAGCATGGCCGTGGGGTTGGCGATACCCTTTCCCTGAATGTCCGGCGCACTGCCGTGGACCGATTCGTAAATGGCCATGTCCTCGCCCTTGTTCATACCTGGGATCATCCCGAGGCCGCCGATCAGTCCGGCGCCTAAGTCGGAAAGGATATCCCCATATAAGTTTTCCGTGACGATGACGTCGAATTGGGCGGGGTTCATTACCATTTGCATGGCCATGTTGTCCACGAGGATTTCTTTCATGGGCAGGGCGTAGTCCTTGGCCACTTTCCGCGCCACGTTTAAAAACAGCCCGTCGGTGGCCTTCATAATGTTTGCCTTCGTCACCACGGTCACCGAACGGCGGTGGTGGGCTTCGGCATAGTCGAAGGCGGCGCGTACGATACGTGCCGATTTTTCCCGCGTAATGATTTTAATGGAGTGGGCCTCGTCTTCGGAGATCACCTCTTCCACGCCGGCGTACAAGTCTTCGGTATTTTCGCGGAAGAGTACCATGTCCACGTTCTCGAATTTGACGGGAAGATCCGCCGCCGGTTTGATGGGGCGAATGTTTTGGTAAAGATCGTACTTTTTTCGAAGTTCCACGTTGAGACTTCGAAAGCCGTGGCCGATGGGCGTGGTAATCGGACCCTTTAAGGCGACTTTGTTTTTTTCCAGGGAGCGGAAGAGGGCATCGGGAAGGTAGGTGCCTTCTTTTTCAAAGACCGCCTTGCCCGCGTTTACCTCTTCGAAGGTGACAGGAACCTTCAGTCCGCGAAAGACGGTCTTCACCGCTTCGGCGATTTCCGGGCCGATGCCGTCTCCGGGAATGAGTGTGACGGTTTTCATTTCGATGCCCTCCGATTCTTCGTGTAGTTTAAATAGCCGCCTTCCAAGAGCATATCTCTTTCCCGCTCGCTAAAGTCGCCGATCAACTCGAGGTTGCGGCCGTCGACGTGCAGGGTAAAGGCGCCGCTTTGTACGGAGGCCTTTATATCTTCTATGGCGACGGCATCTTCCTCCGCCAATACATCGTAATCGGCGGGGTTTTTAAAGACCAAGGGAAGGATGCCCATGTTGATCAGATTGGATCGGTGAATGCGAGCGAAACTTTTCGCTACGATGGCTTTTACGCCTAAATACAAAGGCAGAAGCGCCGCGTGTTCCCGGCTGGAGCCTTGGCCGTAGTTTTCGCCGCCGACGACGATGCCGCCGTCGTGTTTTTCCGCCCGTTCCTTAAAGTCGTCCACCAAAGTGGAAAACGCGTGTTTGGACAGCTCGGGAATGTTGCTGCGGTAGGGCAAAAGTTTCGCCGTAGAAGGGCAAATGTCGTCGGTGGTTACATTGTCCCCGGCCTTCAAAAGAACGGTTTTTTCTATTTTATCGTCCAGAGGTCGGGCGATAGGGAATGGTTTAATATTCGGGCCCATCTTTACGTCCTTGGGTCGATGGGCTTTGTCTTTCGGATAGATCAGGTAATTGGTGGCGTGGTCGTAGGAGGCGGGTTCTTGAATGTCCGACAGATCCACCGACGGATCCGGCGTGGTAATGTAGCCGGCAATGGCGGAGGCGGCGCAGGTTTCGGGGCCCGCTAAATAAATCTTTGCATCCTTCGTGCCGCTTCGCCCCTTGAAGTTTCGGTTAAAGGAACGAAGGCTCACGGCGCCGGATTTCGGCGCTTGCCCCATGCCGATACAGGGGCCGCAGGCGCTTTCCAAGATGCGCGCGCCGGATTCGATCATGGTGGCTAGAGCCCCGTTTTTCGATAGGGCCTCTAAAATCGTGGCACTTCCCGGAGAGATGACTAAGCTTACATCTTCGTGAACCTTGTGTCCCTTCAAGATGCGGGCGACTTTCATCATATCCGTGTAAGAAGAATTGGTGCAGCTGCCGATGGCGACTTGATCCACCTTCACGATGCCGAGGTCCTTCACGGTTTCGTATTGATCGGGAAGATGTGGCTTGGCTACGGCGGGTGCAATGGCGGACAGATCCAAGTCCATCACCTCGTCGTAGGTTGCATCGTTTGTAGCGGCCAGGGGAATATAGGCCTCTTCGCGACCGTGGCGTTTCAAAAAGGCGCGGGTCACCTCGTCGGAAGGGAAGATAGACGTGGTCGCGCCCAGCTCCGCTCCCATGTTGCAAATGGTGGCCCGATCCGTGACGGAGAGATTTTTCACCCCGTCGCCGGAGTATTCCACGATGTAGCCCGTGCCGCCCTTTACGGTCTTTTTCCCTAAAATGGCGAGGATCACGTCCTTACCGTTGACGCCCGGATGCAATTTTCCCGAAAGGCGCACGTTTAAGACCTTGGGGACTTTCAAAAAGTAAAAGCCGCTGGCCATGGCGACGGCTACATCCAGTCCGCCGGCACCGATGGCCAACGAGCCGAGCCCCCCGGCCGTCGGCGTATGGGAGTCGCTGCCGACCAGCGTCTTGCCCGGAGCGGCAAACTGTTCCAGTTGCACTTGATGACAGATGCCTCCGCCCGGTTTGGAGAAAGCCAAGCCGTACTTGGCCGCCGCCGACTGAATAAATTCGTGATCGTCCGGGTTTTCAAAGCCCGTCTGAAGCATATTGTGGTCAATGTAGGCCACGGACAGTTCCGTTTGAATGGCATCGATCCCCATAGCTTCCAATTGCAAGTAGACCATGGTGCCCGTCGAGTCCTGCGTCAGAGTCTGGTCGATTTTTATTTTTATCTCTTCGCCGGGAGAGAGCGTTCCTTCCAATAAGTGGGTTTCCAACAATTGATACGCGATGCTTGCCATACTACCTCCTTTATTGCGGTCAAGGAAACGACAATGCCGTTTTTTCATTCATATAATCGTCACTGTCTATCAGTATATCGTTTTCGCCGCAAAAATGGTAGATCGTTTTCGAAATAGATTGTATATTTTCGCGGCGGTTTCTGCAAACAAAAAGACGGCGTCGCGCGCCGCTTTTTTAAGGGAGTAAGAAATGAAAATTTTGAAAAGGGGACTTGGCGTTCGCCCTATTTCCATTGTGAGTATAGGGCAGAAATGTTTTTTCCGGATGGGCTCTTTGTAAAAAGGAGATAAAGTTTTACCCGAGAGGCGCTTCCACGGGGCGCTTGTCTTTAAAATAAGTAACCTCGGTGAAGCCTAAATGAAGCAGGTAATTTTTTGCCGACGAAAAATCGCGGCCGATGTGCGCCGATTGGTGGGCGTCGGAGGAAAGGCAAATTCGCTTGCCCCCGAGGTCTTTGTAAAGGACGAGGATGTCTTCCTTGGGATTGCCGTAGGAAAGGCCCTTGTACTTGCCCGCCGTATTGTATTCCACAACCAAATCCTTTTGAATGACATACTCCAGGACCGCGGCCACCTGCGCCTTGTAAAGGGAAAAGGGCGGAATCGTCGCCTTGTTTCGCACGTAGCGATCCAAATAATCCATGTGGCCCAAAATGTGAAAGCCCTGGGTGTTTCTTACGGCTTCCAGAAGAGTATCGTAATACCTTGTGTAATAGGGTTGTAAATCCCCGTCCATCTTCGCCAAGGTCATGGCCACGTCCTCGTCATCCAAGGTGTGCAGGGATCCGATAAAGTAGTCGAAGCGATCGTCGGTCATGGCCTCTTCGATCCAGTCGTTTTTTTTCACATTAAAGCCCATTTCCGCGCCGATCAGTATCTGGATGCGATCTTTGTAGCGCTCCCTCAAGGGCGATAGGGTTTGAAAGTAGTCGTCGAAATCGAAGGTATTGTCCAGGGGGCCGTCGACGCGGTCGATGTGATCCGTAAAGGCCACGGCGTCCAGACCGGTTTGTATGGCCGCAAGAATATTGGCTTCGCAATCGGCAGAGGAGTCGAAGGAAAACAGGCAGTGGGTGTGGGAATCAATAAGCAAGGGAATCTCCTTTCCGAAAGGGGAGTATGGGAAAATTCAAGAAATGGTGCATACTTCCTCATTTATTTGGGTACTATTACAATAATAACTTATAAATTGGAGGTTGACTATGCTATTTGATTTTATTGGAAGAAGAGAACGCGAACGCTATTTGAGAGAAGAACGAGCCCGTAAATTTGCCTTAGGTGCCATTGTCGGCGCCGCCGCCGGCGTGTTGTTTGCGCCCCAAAGCGGAAAAAAGACGCGCGAAGATTTAGTGGAACGATCCAGAGAATTAGCCGAAAATGCAAGGGATGCGGCATTGGATACGGCCGATGAATTAACCATTCGCGCCTACGAAGCCCAACAAGCCGTACAAGACACCTACGACGATTTTAAACTTCGCGCCGCCATGAAGGCCGATGAAATGCGCGACGACGCCGAAATCGCCAAGGCAAAGGCCAGAGCCATCGGCAGAATTGTCCGCGAAGAAGGTGCCAACGTGAAGGAAGAATTAAAGGATTCCGCCAAGGCCATCGGCGATGCAGCCAAGGAAGTGGGCGAAGAAGTCAAGGACCAAGCGGAAGAAGCAAAAGAGCAAGTGAAAGACAGTGCCGACAAGATTGCCAAGGCGGCTGACGATGCGAATAAAAAAGCCGAAAAGGTCGTAAAAAACGAGAAAAAAGATAAGTAGAACACGGAGGTCACAATGGACACCATGATTAACTTACACGACCTCTTGCGCTTTCTGCTCTACCTTGCGGGGATCGGGGCACTCGTCTTTTTGATGATCGCCCTGAAAAACGTCGCCGGCATTTTAAAAGTCGTCAAAAACAAATTGGAGGCGCACGAAGCCGTCATCGACGACACCATGCAAAAACTCCCGACCATTACGGATAATGTGACCATTATCTCCTCCAACGCTTCCCGCCTCACCACCGACGCTACGGAAATGGTGGAAGTGGTCAAGCCGGAAATGGAAAAAATCGCGGCAACCGTCGGCGATGTAACGGGCGTCGTAGACAACGTGGCTCGCACCGTGGATCAAACGTCCTTGAAGTTGAAGAATACGGCCGACGTGGTCACCGATTCGATTTCGGATACGGCCAAGACCATTTCCTTCAACGCCAACAATGTGGTGGATTACTTCTACATCATGCGAGAAGTTTTGGAAGCCCTGCGCGACGTGCTCCGAACCCGATAAAAGATACGAAGCGGTTTCGACCGCTTCTTTTTTTGTGCCTATAAGCGAAAAAGTGTAAAGCTGCGGAAGAAATCGAAAGAGAAAGACCGCCGAAAAGGGAGAAAAGGCGAAGAGAAGGACCGCGTCGCAAAAAACGCTTGCCGCTTTTTGTGTGCCGTCTCTTCGCGGGAAAAACAAATGTATTTTCCCACCGTCGGCCTCAACGAGTAAAGGAATTGGGGATATTACGGAAATAGAGGGGGAAAGAAGAGAGGCGGGAGAATGCGCTCCGCCGTTTTCCTGGAAAATTTTCCAAAGAACCTCTTTTGAAGAAAAAAGGGATTTCTCCTTTGTGGTATCGTTCGCCATGGCGTATAATAAAATATGGAGGTAGAGAATGGAAAAGATCAAGATCATTGCCAACCCTTCCAGCGGAAGAGAAGGGGCTGTAGAGGTTATAAAAAAACTCATCGCGCCCTTTGCCGCGAGGGGAACGTCGATCTTACTGAATTTTACGCAAAAGGCGGGGGATGCGCGAGCCTTTGCCGCGCACGACGACGGGGAAGACTGTATTATTTCCGTCGGGGGCGACGGGACGGTAAACGAAGTGGTTTCGGGAATATACGACGCCTGCAGAAAAACGCCCCTGGCCATTTATCCCGGAGGCACGGTCAACGACTTCGCCGAGTCTCTGGGCGTTCCAAAAGATCCCTATGATTTTTACACGATGGTCGTCTACGGAAAAAAGACGGCCGTGGACATAGGCCTTTGCGGCGACAGCGCCTTTGTGAATGTTTGCGCCGTGGGTGCTTTTTCTGAAATCGGCTACAGCGTCCCCGATGAAGCCAAATCGGCCGTGGGTCGCTTGGCCTACTACGCCGAGGGTTTTCGTATGTTTCGCGAAAGGGACTTTTTAAAAAGCGGCTTTCATGTGACCGTGGACTGTGATGGCGAAACCATCGACACCAAGGCCATGATGGTGATGGTCTCCAATTCCAACAGCGTCGGCGGCTTTTCAAAAATTTCTCCCGACGCCGATGTGCGAGACGGGCTTTTGGAGCTTACGATTATCGAAGAAATGAGCATGTCCAAACTCCTGGAGCTTTTCAGAACCATCGGCTTGGGCAAACACACCGATCACGATCACTTCATTTATCGCCACGGAAAAGAAATTACGTTGCGCGCGGACAAAGCCATGTCCGTCGACATTGACGGCGAAAAGGGTCCCGCTCTGCCACAAACCATAAAAGTGGTAGAGGGAGCCATTCAACTAATTACAAAATAGGAGGTTTTTATGGCATCGACCATCAAAGATGTAGCAAAAATGGCGGATGTATCCATTTCCACCGTATCTCGAGTTATTAACGACTCCAAACCCGTCAGTCCCGAGGCGCGTCGGCGGGTGTTGCACGCCATCGGCGTCTTGGATTACAAGCCCAACGAAGTGGCCAGAAGTTTGGTCACGAAAAAAAGCAATATTATCGGGGTCATCGTATCGGATGTGGGAAATCAATACATTTCCCAAGTGTTGCGAGGCGTAGAAGAAATCGGCCGTATGTACAATTACGATATTCTCCTCTCCTCCTCTTACGACGATCCCGAGATAGAAATGAAATTTGCCAATCTCTTCAGTCAAAAACAGGTGGAAGGAATCATTATTATTTCGGAAATTTTAAATCAAAAGCTTCTCTACAAGCTGGACGAATTTAAAATTCCCTGCGTGGTCATTAACCGCTTCTACAATGTGGACGAGGCGCCTACGGTCACCATCAACAACAAAGCCGCGTCCTACAATATGACGGATTACTTAATTAATTTAGGCCATAGAGCCATCGGCTACGTGGCCATGCGCAAGGATATGGATCGCACCAACGAAAAGTACAAGATCCGCGGCTACCGCGACGCCATGCGGGCGGCGGGGCTGAAACCGTCCATTCTTTATTGCGAAGGTTTGGGCGAATCCGACGCCCTGGATCTCTTCGAAGAACACGAAGAGGACTTTCGAGACGGCAAATATTCCGTCCTGTTCTGCAGCCAGGATTTGATGGCCATTCATTTAATGAATGTTATGCGGGATCACGGGATGAAAATTCCGGAAGAGATGTCCTTCGCGGGCTTCGGCGGAAGCACCCTTTCGGATATTTACCGTCCGAAACTTACCACGGTGAAAGAACCCTATTACGACATCGGCGCGGTAGCGATTCGCAAGCTCTTTAAAATGTTGGACAAGAAAAACGCGGACAAGGGCGAGGAAATGATTTTGCTTCCCGTGGAAATCATTAAACGTCAAAGTGTGGTAGATCTTACGGAAGAAAAATAGAAGAAACTACCGCATATAGTAGAAAATCGGTTATAATGGAAATAGTAGATAATTTGATTGATTCATATAGATAAGGAGTATTTCCATTGAAAAGACTCGTGGTGAGTTTGGCCTGTTGCCTCGCAATCACCGGCTGCAGCTCTTCCGTGAGCTATAGCGCCGAGGAGCCGGTGGCCGAAGGAAAACAGGCCGAAGCGGTGGATTCGAGGCAAGAAGGAAGACATTTATTAAAAGACGGCAGCTACGTTTCCTCAGGTCGTGGTATGCAAGGCGACATTCAGGTCGAAATGCGGGTTCGAGACGGCTATATCGATCACGTGGCCGTCGTGGAACACAGGGAAAATGTCGGCGTCGTCGAAGACGGGTTCGACCGTTTGGAAGAAAAAGTCATCGAAAAACAATCGGCGGATGTGGATACGGTCTCCGGCGCCACGGAGGCTTCCTACGGTTTTTTAGAAGCCGTGAGAAATTGCATTCGACAAGCAGAATAGGAGAAGACCATGAAACTTTCACAGTATTACCTGCCTACCTTGCGCGAGGCACCGGCCGACGTGCGCACTGAAGCCCATAAGTGGATGCTGAGAAGCGCCATGGCCAGAGAAGTGGGCGTAGGGGCCTATACCCTCTTGCCCTATGGCCTCGCCTTTCAAGACGCGGTGGAAGCCCGCGTGGAAGAAGCCTTTTTTCAAGACGGCCTTCCCCTCGCCCTTTCGGCCCTCCAACCGCGAGCCATGTGGGAGCGAAGCGGCCGGTGGGAAAGCTACGGCGGGATGTTCAAGGTGGCCGATCGCACCAATCGCCAAGCGGCTCTCGCTCCGGAATCGGAAGAGGCTTTTTTAAGCCTTGTAGACGGAGAATTGAAGAGCTACAAACAATTGCCCCTCTTCCTCTACGAAAAAAGCGCCCGGTTCCACGACGTGCAGAAGCCCGCTGCGGGCCTCGTCGATGCGCGCGAAGTGCGGGTAATGGACGGCGTGCGCTTCGACGGCGATCGGGAAGCGGCGGAGGCGTTTTTTAAAGAGGCGAAGAGCCGCTGTGGACGAATTCTTTCGGATCTCGCCATCGACTACGCCGCGGTGGAAGAAGACGGTGCCGTCGTCTACTACGCCCTGGCGGAAGGCTATAGAGAGACTCTCGCCATCGACGGGGATGCGGCATATAAAATGGAAGATGCGCCCATTCGCTACTCGACCCCGGAGGGACAGGAACCGAAAGAAGCCGAAGACATTTACACTCCCGATGCGCGGACGATCAAGGACTTAAGCGATATGATCGGAACCGAGCCCTCTCGCTGTACCAAGGCCGTGGATCTTCGAATTAACGATCAGCCCGTTTTCGTCTTTATCCCCGGCGACAGGGAGCTCAATCAAAAAAAGCTGGAAAAATATCTGGGCATTTCGTCGGATGCCATCGACATGTTGGATGAAGAAACCATCTTGGCTCTGGGGACCTTCCCCGGATTTACGGGGCCCATCGGATTGGAAGGAAAGGCCCGGATTATCGTCGACCGCGCCGTCACCACCATCGACAACATGGTTGTAGGCGCCAACAAAGAAAATTACCACAAGAAAAACGTCAACTACGGGCGGGACTTTGAAGGCGAAATCGCCGACGATCTTCTGGACGTGCGCGAAGGCGACGTAGCCCCTTCCGGTAACGCCTACACCTTCCGAGGGGCCTTTGCGGTGGCGCGGATACAAAAACCCTCCGAGGCTTTTTCGGAGGCGATGAACGTCCGCTTCTTAAACGACGAAGGCAAGGAATCGCCCTACATTTTAAGCGGCGGTCGTTGGTATATCGGCGCGCTGATGGCGGCGATTTTAGAAAACCATCGAGACGAAGACGGCCCGATCCTGCCCCTGCACGTAGGTCCCTGCGACGTGGCCGTCACCGTAGTGAATGTGAAAAAGGACGAGCAGGTAGCCTTGGGAGAAGAAATCTATGCCGCCCTGGAAAAAGAAGGGGTAAAGGTTCTTTTGGACGATCGCAACGAGCGAGCCGGCGTCAAGTTTAAAGACCGGGATCTCTTGGGCATTCCCCTCATGATTACCGTGGGAAAAGATGTAGCCGAGGGCATCGTGGAATTTAAACGCCGCGGCGGCGACATGGAAAAACTTTCCGTGGAAGAAGCCCTGCGCCGCGTAGCAGACGCCGTAAAGGGGCAGTAAAAAACCCCGCCCGGCGAAGTGAAAAGCCGAAAATAGCGGGGAAAGAACAGTTTTTATAAAATTCGGTTCCAACGCCGTAGACTGTGCTCTATGGCGGTTGGAACCTTTTTTATTTGTCGTTGCAGTCCGCGCGGAACTTTTACCTTTCGCTTTCTTCTTCCAGAACCAGGTCGAGAAGGTCACACACGGT
The DNA here is from genome assembly GCA_023393815.1 of Bacillota bacterium. GTDB lineage: Bacteria > Bacillota > Clostridia > Tissierellales > Peptoniphilaceae > Aedoeadaptatus. The sequence continues at coordinate 13,173 of JAEXBU010000060.1, forward strand.
GCTATCCACGATTTTCGCACATTTGCATTTTCTGTCGGGATCGTCGTTGTCGTAGCCGTGGGTCAGGGCGCGGCAGCAGGTAGCCCCGTTTTTTTTCACGAAGGCGTCGTGCATTTTTTTGCTCAACTGGAAGCAGTGGTCGATCTTCTTATCGCCTTTATCCCGGCGTCCGTACAAGTAGCCTATGCACATAGTGGCGCCGGCCAAGGCGCCGCAAATACATCCGCCGCCGCCCAGGCCCCAGGGAAAGGCCGAACTCATGGCGATGGCGTCGTCGGGGATCGGCAGATCCAAACTTTTGCGGAACGTGTCTATCACCGTTTCCGAGCAGGCATAGCCGGAGTGAAAAGCCTGATCGGCGTAGGCTCTCGCGCGGTTTCTGTCGACTTCTTTTTTCATCGAAAATCACCTTTTCTACAAGTAAGCCGCTTTGGTTGCGGAACAGTTCCATAGGTCTTTTATGTTATTGTATCACGGTTTTTCTTTTTCACCAACGGACGGAACGCCTCGCGGGGCGGGAAAAGGCGAAGACGTTCGTTTTGATGGGAAGGAGGAAGGAATATCTATGTGGGGGAAATGGCCGAAAATATAGGAACATTTTTCCTGTAGAAATTTTCGAATGGGGAAGGTTTCTTCCCTTAAAAATA
>JAEXBU010000073.1 GCA_023393815.1 Bacillota bacterium
GAAGAAAGGGATGAGATTCACCGTATTTTGGAAGAATTGTCCCAAGAAGTAGGCAGGTATCCGGAAGCCTTTTCCGAAAATGAGCGGCTGTTCGGCCAATTGGATTTTATCTTTGCCAAGGCGAAGTTGGCGTCGGATCAGAATGCCATTCGGCCGAAAATTTCAACGTCAGGCAGAACGAAACTTGTAAGCGCGCGCCATCCCTTAATCGATCGTCACAAGGTGATTCCATTAAGTTTAGAACTGGGCGGAGCGAACCAAGGGCTCATTATTACCGGGCCGAATACCGGTGGGAAGACGGTAAGCCTTAAGACCTTGGGGCTTATGGTACTCATGACCCAATACGGTTTGCATATACCGGCCGATAAAGGCACGATGATCGGCATATATGACGGCGTCTACGCAGATATTGGCGATGAGCAAAGCATTGAACAATCCCTATCCACCTTTAGCGGGCACATGGTTCATATTGTGGATATATTGAAAAAGGCGAACGAAAACAGCTTGGTCCTTTTCGACGAATTAGGTGCGGGTACGGATCCCACGGAAGGAGCTGCACTGGCGCTGAGTATTATCGAGTACCTCATGGCGGAAGGCGTCAGCTTTATGGCTACGACCCACTACACCCAATTAAAGCTCTATGCTTTAACCCGCGAGGGCGTACAAAATGCGTCTATGGAATTTGACGTGGAAACTCTTACGCCTACCTATCGCTTGCACGTGGGAGTCCCCGGAAAGAGTAATGCCTTTGAAATTTCTTCAAGACTCGGTTTGCCCGATAAAATTTTGGCGGGTGCGGAAGAGTTTTTAGAAAGCGAAGATATCGCCTTTGAAGATGTGCTGAGCACGTTGGAAGAAGAGCGCAGTCGTTTGGAAAAGCGGGAAGCGGAGCTCGTGCAACTTACGGGGCAATATCGGCGCGAAATGGCCGAAGCAAGGCAATCAGCGGATCGTTTGAAGCGAGAGAAAGATCAGATTTTACGAAAGGCCAAAGACGAGGCGCGTCGAATTGTAAAATCCGCCAAAGAAGATGCGGATCTTGCGGTTTCCGAAATCCGTGATCTTCGTGAACAACTGAGGAAAGAAGATGCGCAAACCTTGCAACAGGCGCAGGATATTCTACGAGAAGGTGGAAAGAAGTACCGGAATAAGGACGAAGGTGTCGTCTTAAAGCGCGCTTCCAACCCGGCGAAGGCATTAAAGCCCGGAGATGAGGTCTTTGCAGAATCCCTTGGTGTTTCAGCTACGGTTCTGGAAGCACCCGACCAAAAAGGCGACGTTCTCGTACAGGCGGGGCTTATGAAGATGACGCTCCCTGCCAACTCCCTTATTCGTAGCGAAGTCGAGGCGAAAAAAGAAAAGAAAGTCAATGCCTCCACCGTGCGACAAAAGAAGCAAAAGCATGCGAAAGTGGAATTCGACATTCGCGGAAAGACCTTTGAAGAGGCGGAACCCATTTTAGAGAAGGCACTGGATGACGGGTATTTGGCGTCTTTGGATCGCATACGAATCATTCACGGGAAGGGTACGGGTATGCTCAGGAAGAAAGTAAAAGAGTACTTGCGCCGTCATCCATCGGTGAAAAAACAAGAAGATGCCGAGCCGGCGGAAGGCGGAAGCGGCGTAACCATCGTATACTTAAGATAGGAGAAACTATGATCGATTTTAAAGAACAGATTGCAGAGGGCGTGTCTCGAGAAACGGGTCTGGATAAAAATGAACTCGTATTAAAGATTGAAACGCCGCCGGACAGGAAGATGGGCGATTACGCCTTCCCAACCTTCACTTTGGCGAAGACCATGCGCAAAAATCCCGCGGTGATCGCCCAAGAGTTAAAGGAAAAATTAGAAGGACTCGAGGGTATTTCGGACATCGTCGTTGCCGGGCCGTATTTGAATTTTTTTATCGACACGAAAACTTTGGCCGAAAATGTCTTGAAGGCCGTCGTGGAAGAAGGCGATCGGTTCGGATCCTCGGATATTGGCGCCGGAAGAACCGTTATCGTGGAATACTCTTCTCCGAATATTGCAAAGCCCTTCCATATCGGCCATATTCGCACGACCATTATCGGCGATGCGATTAAGCGCATTTACAAGTATTTAGGTTACAAAGTGGAAGCGATCAATCATTTAGGAGACTACGGTACCCAGTTCGGAATGATGATCGAAGCCTACAAGCGCTGGGGCGACGACGAAGTGATTGAAAAAAACGCCATTCCCGAATTGGTCAAGCTTTACGTGCGTATTAATAAAGAAGCGGAAACGAACAAGGAATTGTTGGATAATTCCAGAGAATGGTTTCGAAAGCTCGAAAATGGCGATGAAGAAGCCGTTTCCCTGTGGCAATGGTTCCGCGAATTGAGCCTGAAAGAATTTAAGCGGGTCTACAATATGTTGGACGTGGAATTCGACTCTTTCCGAGGAGAATCCTACTATTCCGACTTAATGTTGGAGGCCGTAGATGAAATTAAAGCAAAAGGTTTATTGGTAGAAGATCATGGAGCGCAAATTATCAATTTAGATAAATATAATTTGCCGCCGTCGATCATTATCAAGAGCGATGGATCCACCATTTACTTGACCCGCGATATTGCCACGGCCATTTTCAGGAAGGACCAATACGATTTCTATAAAAATATTTATGTGGTAGGCAGCCAACAAAAACTTCACTTCCAACAATTAAAAGCCATTTTAAAGGAAATGGGTTACGAATGGGCGGACGACTGCATTCATGTGCCGTTCGGTATGGTATCTTTGCCGGAAGGGACTCTATCGACACGGAAGGGGAAAGTTGTCTATTTGGAAGATGTATTGAACCGTGCCGTGGATAAGGTTGAAGACATTTTGAAAGAAAGAGAAGAAAGCAGTGGCATGAAAATGGACAATCGCGAAACATTAGCCCATCAAGTGGGGATCGGCGCGGTGAAATTTCAAGAGCTTTTTAATCAACGGATTAAGGACTATGTCTTTGATTGGGATCGAACCCTCAGTTTTGACGGCGAAACCGGTCCCTACGTTCAGTACACCCATGCCCGGATGAACTCCCTTCTTAAAAAAGGCGGATTTAACCTGAAGAAACCTGTGGATGCTGCCTTGCTCACGACGGAAGAAGAGAAGGAGCTTTTACAAAAACTGTACGGGTTTAACCAAGTGATTGTGGACAGCCACGAAAAATACGAGCCTTATTTCGTCACTCGCTATATTACGGATTGCGCGAAGACCTTTAACAAGTATTATACCAATACGCCCATACTCGTCGACGACGAGGCCTTGAAGAATGCGCGCCTACTTCTGGTTTATGGCGTAAAGAATATGATTCGCATCGGTTTGGATCTGTTGGGTATTCAAGCGCCCGAAAAAATGTAAGAATACAGGAAAGAGGCGAAAGCCTCTTTTTTAATGGAGGAAGTATGAAAGCATTGCTCGTCGCCTTGAACGCAAGCTACGTGCATACAAATTTAGCCGTACGTTTGCTTCGGGCATCGACATCGAGACCCGTCGATGTGCTCGAGATGACTATAAACGAATCCAAAGAGGCCATGATCCAAAAAATTCTGCGTAAACGGCCGGATGTCATTATGTATTCCGCCTATATTTGGAATTGGACACAGATCGGGCGACTGGGGCGTTATATAAAAAAGGCCCTTCCGGAAATAAGACAATACGCCGGTGGACCGGAGGTTACCTACGACTGTGTCGAAATTATGGAAGAAGCGCGATGGCTCGATGGAATCTTGCGAGGCGAAGGCGAAAAAAACTTCGATGATTTTCTCGCGTATTTAGGCGGTGAAAAAACGCCGGAGTCCGTTTCCGGCCTCGTTTGGCGCGGGAAAGAGGCAATTGTAGCGTCGCCTTTTTCCAAGCCCGGCGCTATGGATGGCTTGCCATGCGGTTATGATCAGGAAAGTTTGGAACATCGAATTGTCTACTATGAGTCCATGCGCGGTTGCCCTTATCATTGCAGCTACTGCCTGTCTTCTGAAGACGATCAGGTTCGCTACCGTAGTGTCGCTGAAATTAAGCGTCATATGCGTCTGCTCTTTCAGACGAAAACCCGCCTTATAAAATTTGTAGATCGCTCCTTTCACATACGGCCTGAGCGGACAAAAGAAATCCTGCGTTTCTTCATTGACGAAGCGCCGGAGGATATGTGTATTCATTTTGAGATGAATCTGGAACACATGACCCGTGATGTGGCGGATCTAATGAACCGGGCGCCGGTCGGCCGTTTCCAAATCGAAGCCGGGATCCAGTCGGTGAATCCTCAGGTGAACCAAAGAATTCATCGGAGCACGAATTTAAATAAGATGAAGGCTGCGATGGATCGGATCGATCGGGAAAAAATCCACATTCATGTGGATTTAATCGCGGGACTGCCCGGCGAAACCATGGACAGTTTTTTGCAAGGTTTCGATCGCGTCGTCCCGCTTAAGGCACAAAAAATACAAATCGGATTTTTGAAACTGTTGCGAGGAACGGAACTTCGTCGTCGCGCCGACGAGTTTCACATTATTTACGACGACGAACCTCCTTACGAAGTTATTCGCACCGATGCCCTAGGCGGAGAAGAAGTCCTACTGTTAAAGAATTTTGCAACCATTGTTGAACAATACTATGATGAAGATGCCTTTCTCGCTGTAAGAGGCGAATTGGAAAACAGATCGGTGATACCGTCATCTTTTTACATGGCCATGGCCCGAGCTTGGGCGAAGGAAGAAAGAGCCGGGACGTTAAACACTCAAAAAGAAAAATACCGATTCCTTTACCATTGCTTAAAAGAGAATAAACTTTGGGATGAGGTCATGTACTACGCCCTGAAAGAAGACTTTTACTTTTCGGAGAATCGCTATATCGGCGGCGTGCTCCCTATAGACGATCCGGAAATTGATCGTGAAACCGTCGTGGCCTTTTTGAAAAACCATCCGGAATTCACCGGACAAAAAGATCCATTAAAAGCATCAAAACAGGTTCGCGGCATCTTTCTTCGCGACAAGAATCGCTATATACTGTACGAAAATGGAAAATACAAAAGACATTTGGACGAAAGGAACATTCATGGATAGTAAAAAATACTTCGCCGATTGGTACGACGCCATTGGTTTTTTGGAACAGCGGCCGGATCGTCCGCAAATACTGGATGGCGCACCCATTCCTATGTTACAAAAACACTTGGTGCAAGCGATAAAAAATCAGCGTGCCGACGATACCATGGACTACCGCCATATTTTCATTGCCATGTGCATTGTCGTCGCACTGGACGAGTGCTTTCCCTATGCCGACGTATACTTGAAATTTTTAAAAGACAACGAAAAAGACGCCGTTGCTGCCATCGATTACCAATTGGCCCTCGCCGTTCAAAAAAATGCCGTGGAAGAAATCTATCTTTTTGCGCGAGCCAAGGAATGTATTCGCAACACGACGGAGGCCAAACTGGAAACCACCTACGCGATGGAGGGGATTTATAACAAGCACTGGGATGGAGGTATCGACCTGAGTGATCTGTTAAAGGAGATTATGGACAGATACGAAGGCATTATTGAGAAAGAGCCGGATTCGGCCGAAGCCTACAGTGCCTTGGGGCGCATTTATGAGGCACAAGGGCTTTATATAAAAGCCAAATTCCACGACGAAAAAGCCCTCGCCTTGGCAAAAGACGATCTCTTAAAAGATCGTCTTCGCCAGGCAATTGATCGGTTAAACGAACCGGCTGCCATAGACGGAGCCAAGACCTATCTACACTACGGAAAATACGACGAAGCCATACAAATGATTCAAACCGTCCAATCCAAGGAAATGGCACCCGATGTATGCGCCCATATTCTGGGGATGGCCTACTATGGATTGGGCGAGTACGAAAAGGCCGTCTTCTACCTACAAGAAGCGGCAAGTCACGGAACAGACGGAGAAATTGAAAACAATCTGGCCATTGCCTTGGCGGCAGCAGACAGAACGGATGAAGCTATAGATATTCTTTCAGATTTGCTGTTACGGGAGGAAGATAATCGAACGGCTTACATGAATCGTGGGATTCTCTATTACCGGCGGGAAGAATTTAAGCGAGCCCTCTGCGACTTTGAAAGTGCCTATCGCCTGGGTTCAGATCCCGAATTGTGGGCATTGATAGAACAGACAAAAGAGCGGGCGGACAATATGTAAGAAGAGAGCCAAGAAGATGTAAAATCCTGTTGACAAAATAGGGGGTCCTGCGTATAATTGTACTTACCTATTGACGGACGTACACGCGCGAGCGGAAAAGTTCAAAAAAGTAGGTTGACAAAAGTCTCCGACACATGGTAGACTAAACAAGTTATCACGTGAGACGCGTCAAAAAACTTTTCACAAAAAGGGAAGAAGTTCTTGACAAAGAAGTCTCTGCGAGATATACTAAATAAGCTGTTTCGAAAGAGGCAGCGCAGAACCAAGTTAATTAAATGGTATAAGAGATAAACCATAACAATCTATAAGCTTAAAGCGGAAC
>JAEXBU010000010.1 GCA_023393815.1 Bacillota bacterium
CCCTTGGGGCCCTTCACTTCAACCACATGACCGTTCAGCTTCACTTCTACGCCGGTAGGGATTTCGATAGTATTTTTTCCGATTCTGGACATCTTTTTCTCCTTCCTTTACCAAACGTAGCAGAGAACTTCTCCGCCAACTTGTTCCTTGCGTGCATCGCGGTCGGTCATGATTCCCTTGGATGTGGAAATGACAGCAATTCCCAATCCGCCTAGTACTTTGGGGATTTCCGTGTTCTTTGCGTAGACGCGAAGACCGGGTTTGGAAATGCGCTTGATGCCGCTGATTACTTTTTCGTCGTTTCTTCCGTATTTTAACTCTACATTAATTTTGCCTTGAGGCCCTTCTTCAAGAACTTCGTAGCCTTTAATATAGCCTTCCTCGAGAAGGATACGGGCGATTTCCGCCTTTATTTTGGAAGCGGGAATCTCAACAGATTTATGTTTTGCATCGTTGCCATTACGGATTCTCGTAAGCATATCTGCAATAGGGTCTGTCATCATAGTCAATTCCTCCTTTCGGTTAGCCTTACCAGCTTGCCTTTCTTACGCCGGGGATTTGTCCTGCGTAAGCCAGCTTGCGAAAACAAATTCTGCAAATGCCGTATTTTCTGAGTACGGCGTGGGGGCGCCCGCAAATTTTGCATCGGGTGTAGTTTCTAGCGCTGTACTTTCCTTTACGTTTTTGCTTAGCCACCATGGATTTCTTTGCCACAGTTTAACCCTCCTTCTTTGCAAAAGGCATACCCATCTTCGCGAGGAAAGACTTTGCCTCTTCATCCGTTTCGGCGGTGGTCACGATCGTGATGTCCATGCCGCGCAACGTATCGATTTTATCGTATTCGATTTCCGGGAAAATCAGTTGTTCTTTGAGTCCCAGTGCATAATTTCCTCTGCCGTCGAATGCCGTCGATTTAATGCCACGGAAGTCGCGAACACGAGGTAGGGCGACGTTCATTAACTTGTCGAGGAAATCATACATTCTGTCACCGCGAAGGGTAACTTTGCAACCGATGGCGCTGCCTTCACGCAACTTAAAGTTTGCGATGGACTTGCGCGCTTTCGTAATGATCGGTTTTTGCCCGGCGATTAAGGTCAAGTCGTTGACGGCGCTTTCCAGCGCTTTCGGATTGTCCTTTGCTTCGCCCAGCCCTATATTAATCACGACCTTTTCAAGACGAGGAATTTGCATCGTATTGGCATACTTAAACTCGTCCATTAAAGCAGGTGCGACTTCGTTGTTGATTTTTTCTCTTAATCTCGATGTCATCACAGGCCTCCTTACTTATCAGAAATCGTAGCGCCGGAGGATTTCATAACACGTACTTTCTTGCCGTCTTCGAACACGTAGCCGATGCGGCTTTTCGTGTTGGTCTTCGTATCGTAATACATAACGTTCGATACGTGAATCGGGGCTTCCGTCTTCGTGATGCCGCCGGGGTTTTGCGGTCCTCTCGGTTTTTCGTGTTTCGTCACAATATTGACACCTTCGACGACGACGCGGTCAAGTTTGGGAATGGTACGAACGACCTTTCCTTTTTTGCCTTTATCCTTGCCGGAAATGACTTCGACGGTATCTCCTTTTTTGATGCGCATTCTATGCCACCTCCTTAAAGAACTTCCGGAGCCAAGGAGATAATACGCATAAAATTTTCTCCTCTGAGCTCACGGGTTACCGGCCCGAAAATACGGGTGCCTTGGGGATTTTTATCATCCTTAATGATGACGGCCGCATTGTCGTCGAACTTAATGTAGGTTCCGTCGGAACGGCGAATGCCTTTTTTCGAACGAACGATGACTGCCTTGACGACAGCGCCTTTTTTAACAACACCACCGGGTGTTGCGTTTTTGACCGAACAAATGACGATGTCACCAATATTAGCATAGCGACGATTGGTGCCGCCCAATACCTTAATGACGCCGAGTTCTCTCGCGCCGGAGTTGTCGGCAACTCTTAATCTGGTTTCTTGTTGAATCATCCCGAGAACCTCCTTATTTCGCTTTTTCTACGATTTTGACGAGGCGGAATCTCTTATCCTTCGAAAGGGGACGTGTCTCCATTGCGCGTACGGTATCGCCGACACTTGCTTCGTTGTTCTCGTCGTGCACCTTGTATTTCTTCGTGTTTTTGAATCGTTTATTGTAAATGGGGTGGCTCTTGAAGGTCTCGACGGCTACGACAATCGTCTTGTCCATGGCATCGCTTACGACCTTACCGGAGATCACTTTTCGTTGGTTTCTTTCCATAAGTTACGCCTCCTTTTCCATATTGAGCTCGCGCTCTCTTTGGATGGTCTTGACGCGTGCAATGTCTTTTTTCACACGCTTAATTGTGGACGGATTGTCTAATTGTCCGGTTGCAAGTTGAAAGCGAAGGTTAAAGAGCTCGTTCTTCAACTCGGACACCTTTTTATTCAGCTCATCACCGGATAAATTACGGATGTCTTTAATTTTCATTACTATCGCCCTCACTTTCTTCCTTGTTTTTGACGATAAAACGCGTCTTAATGGGAAGCTTCATGGCTGCGAGACGCATGGCTTCTCTGGCGACCTCTTCTTCGACGCCACCCAATTCAAACAGGACGCGACCCGGTTTTACGACGGCGACCCAGTATTCCGGAGCCCCTTTCCCGGAACCCATCCGCGTTTCTGCCGGTTTTTCCGTGACCGGTTTGTCGGGGAATACCTTGATCCAAATATTCCCACCACGACGAATGTAGCGGGTCATGGCACGACGGGCGGCCTCGATTTGATTGGAAGTGATCCAGGTCGGTTCCAATGCTTGGATGCCAAAATCACCGTAGGTCAACGTATTGCCTCTGTGTGCAACACCTTTCATTCTCCCGCGATGTTGTCTCCGATATTTTACTCTTTTCGGCATTAACATAGTGCTTTCCTCCTCACTTACCGTCTCTCTTGGCCTTGATTTCTGCGGTTTCCTCCGCGGCGCTTGTCGTTGCCGCGACGCTTGTTGTCTCTGCGGTTTCTGCGACCTTGGGGCGCTTCGGGAAGGACTTCTCCCTTGTAGAGCCATACCTTGACGCCGATCTTACCGTAGGTGGTGTCGGCTTCGGCAAAACCGTAGTCGATATCTGCGCGCAAGGTTTGAAGAGGAATCGTGCCTTCGCTGTAGCCTTCACGACGCGCCATATCGGCACCGCCTAAACGGCCGGAGCATTGGGTACGGATCCCTTTAACACCTAAACGCATAACCCGTTGAATGGTTTGTTTCATGGCACGGCGGAAAGCAATCCGGCGTTCCAATTGCGCTGCGATGTTTTCAGCGATTAACGTTGCGTCCAAGTCGGGATTTTTAATTTCATCCACGTTGATAACCACGCTGCGACCCGTTAATTTTTCAAGAGCTTGACGAAGTTCTTCGACGCCGGTGCCCCCGCGGCCGATAACCATGCCCGGCTTCGCCGTAGAAATGGAGATCTTGACCTTGTTGGCTGCCCGTTCAATCTCGATGCGGGAAACCCCTGCTTGGAATAAATTTTTCTTGATGTATTTGCGAATTTCGTTGTCTTCGACGAGGAGATCTCCAAAGTCTTTTTTGCCGGCATACCATTTGGAATCCCAATCTTTAATGATCCCTACACGAAGACCGTGCGGATTTACTTTTTGACCCATTCTTCTCCCCCTTTTTATTCTCTTTCGGAAACGACGACGCCGATGTGGCTGGAACGTTTCAAGATTGGATACGCCATACCCTTTGCCTTCGGACGATAGCGTTTCATTGTCGGACCGTCGTGTGCGTAAGCTTCCTTGACGATAAGATCTTCGCGATCCAAATTCAAGTTGTTTTCCGCATTGGCGACAGCGGAGTGAAGAACTTTATACAATTCACGAGCACCGTGCTTCGGTGTGAATTTTAAAAGCGCCAGGGCTTCATCGACTTGTTTGCCGCGAATTTCCGCGCAAATGAAGTTAACCTTCAAAGGAGAAATGCGCACGTATTTTGCAATTGCTCTTGCTTCCATTCGTTACTCCTCCTTACATTCTCGTGGTTCTTTCGCCGCCGCCGTGACCGCGGAACGTGCGGGTCATGACGAATTCGCCGAGTTTGTGACCGACCATATCTTCGGTGATGTAAATCGGCACGTGTTTTCTGCCGTCGTGAACGGCGATGGTGTGGGATACCATTTCCGGGAAGATCGTCGAACGACGAGACCACGTTTTAATTACTTCTTTTTTGTTTGCTTCGTTGAGGGCATCAATTTTCTTCAACAGATGTTCATCTGCGAAAGGGCCCTTTTTAATGGATCTGGACATGACTTCCTCCTCCCTTATTTCGTTCTACGACGAACGATGTAACGATCGCTCTTCTTATTTTTCTTGCGGGTTTTAAGACCCAAGGCCTTCTTGCCCCAGGGCGTCATCGGGGACGGACGACCGATCGGTGTACGACCTTCACCACCACCGTGGGGGTGATCCACCGGGTTCATTGCGGACCCGCGAACGTGGGGACGAATGCCCAAGTGACGTTTTTTCCCGGCCTTACCCAAGTTAATCAATTCGTGGGCAATGTTTCCGACCGTGCCGATGGTAGCGCGACAGTCCACGCTGACTCGACGATATTCCCCAGAGGGCAAACGAAGTTGCGCCATTTTACCTTCTTTTGCGGAAAGTTGTGCCGAGGTGCCGGCTGCACGAGCGATTTGGCCACCCTTACCCGGGGTCATCTCGATGTTGTGTACCGTAGTACCGACGGGAATGGCGTGCAAGGGAAGGGCGTTGCCGATTTTAATGTCGGCATCTTCACCGGATTCCACTTTGTCGCCGACCTTTAAGCCCTTGGGAGCCAAGATGTATCTCTTTTCGCCGTCCGCATAGTTCAACAGAGCGATGTACGAGGTACGGTTCGGATCGTATTCGATTTCCACAACTTTCGCAGGCACGCCGTCTTTCGCGCGCTTGAAGTCGATGATTCTGTACTTCTTCGTTGCACCGCCGCCTCTATGACGGCTGGTGATGTGGCCGTGTGCGTTTCGACCGGCGGATTTATTCAGGCTTACGACTAAGCTTTTTTCCGGTTTGCTTCTGGTAACTTCTTCAAAACTGGCGACGGTCATGCCACGGCGGCCGTTCGTCGTCGGTTTATATCTTTTGATCTCCATGAATGTCCCTCCTTAGGCTTATTGCATGCTGTCGAAGAATTCAATCGGTTGGGAATCATCCGTTAAGGTAACGATGGCTTTCTTCCAGTTGGGACGCTTGCCGACGTTTACACCTTGACGTTTTACCTTGCCCGTCATGTTCATCGTATTGACCTTGGCTACCTTAACGGAGAAGATCGACTCGATGGCTTTTTTGATTTCCGATTTATTGCTCGTCTTCGCTACTTCAAAGGTGTACTTGTTGTTTTCCATGTCTTCCATGGATTTTTCAGTAATGATAGGACGAAGGATGATATCAAAGTTTTTCATTAGTTATACACCTCCACGATTTTGTCCAGCGCATCCTTGGTAAGGATCAGGGAGTCGTATTTTAAGATGTCGTAAACGTTCATGGTGCCTACGGAAGAGACTTCGACGTTGGGAAGATTTCTTGCGCTTAATACGACGTTTTTATCGCTGTCGGCCGTTACAATCAAGGCTTTTTTTGCAGCGCCCATATTGTTCAGCGCATCTTTCAAATCTTTCGTCTTCGGCGCATCCAAGGCTAAGCGATCGACGACTACGAGTTCTTTTTCTTGAACCTTCGACGTCAAGACGGATTTCATCGCTAAGCGACGTACCTTTTTCGGGGTCGTGTAACGGTAGCTTCTCGGCTTCGGTGCAAAGACGATCCCACCTCCGCGCCATTGCGGCGAACGAATGGAACCTTGTCTCGCACGGCCCGTACCCTTTTGTCTCCAGGGTTTCTTTCCGCCGCCGCGAACTTCTGCGCGAGTTTTGGCGGACTGTGTACCTTGACGTCTGTTGGCGAGAATGTTCTTCACTACCAAATAGACGACGTGTTCGTTTATTTCTACATTAAAGATATCGTCGGAAAGTTCGATTTCTTCTACGGACTTGCCGGCCATATCGATCATTTGAAACTTAGTCATTATTCGCGTCCTCCTCTCGCTTATTTACCATTTTTAACCGTGGCGCGAACGCGAACGAGTCCGTTTTTCGGCCCGGGAACAGCGCCTTTAATCAAAAGGAAGTTGTTGTCGCTGTCGACCCGTACAACCTCCAGGTTTTGAACCGTTACCCGTTCATTCCCCATGCGCCCCATCATGCGGTGGCCTTTCCATACGCGACCCGGGTAGGATGCAGCCCCCATGCCGCCGGGCATTCTGTGGAACTTGGAACCGTGGGTTTCGCGGCCTCGACCGAAGTTGTGGCGTTTGATCAAACCGGCCGTGCCTTTCCCTTTGCTGATGCCGGTAATGTCGACTTTGTCGCCGACTTCAAAGACACTCACATCCAGCGTGTCGCCCACCTTGTACTCTTCGCCGTCGGCGACGGGGAATTCACGCAAGTAGCGCTTGTATTCCACCCCGGCCTTGTCGAAATGACCTTTTAAGGGCTTGTTGACGCGTTTTTCTTTTACGGCACCAGTTGCCACTTGAATCGCTTCATAACCGTCGATGTCTACAGTCTTTCGTTGAACGACTACTTGGGGTTCAACCGCTACGACCGTGACGGGCACTTGTACGCCTTCTTCGGTAAAGATTTGGGTCATGCCAATCTTTTTACCTAATGCACATTTCATAAAATACCTCCATTACAGCGGATTGCTCAGCAATCATATAGTCCGACAGCTTACAGTTTTATCTCGATATCTACACCTGCAGGCAGATTGAGCTTCATTAACGAATCCACGGTTTTTTGATTCGGGTTCATGATGTCGATAAGACGCTTGTGCGTTCTTTGTTCGAATTGTTCCCGGCTGTCCTTGTGTTTGTG
>JAEXBU010000042.1 GCA_023393815.1 Bacillota bacterium
AATCGCCCCGAACAGCGAAATCTACTTCTCCAACGATCCCCGCACCATCCTTTCCTACACCAGGGACGTGTTGGTGGCAAGCATCCACACCCGGGAACTCATTAAGCGGGAATTAAAAGATTCCGGCGCAAACAAAGTCCTTGGCCTGGATGACGTCCTAGCCAAGGAAAGCACCGAACACGGGTACAACACCCAATACGGCGTCCTGGGCAGCAACATGGCCGGCCCCGAAACCATTAAACTCTTCCCGAGAGACGGCCAAGTGTTCGTCGACACCTTACAAAAGCGCCTGAACGAATACTTCGACAATCACTTCGAAGTCATGATCTACGGCGACGGCGCCTTTAAGGATCCCGTCGGAAAAATTTGGGAATTGGCAGACCCCGTCGTCTCCCCCGCATTTACCGACGGTTTGAACGGTACGCCCAGCGAACTGAAAATGAAGTATTTAGCCGATACGGAATTAAAGGACATGGACTCCGAACAAATGCAGGCAGCCATCGTGGATCGCATTCAGGAAAAAGACGCCAACCTGGTTGGCCGGGACGAAACCTTGGGCACCACGCCGAGACGTCTCACCGACCTGTTAGGCTCTTTGGCCGACTTAACCAGCGGCAGCGGCGACAAGGGAACGCCGGTCGTTATGGTTCAAGGCTATTTCGATAATTACGCCAACGACTAAAATCCTCTACGAAAAAAGCCCTGCGAGAGCACATCGCTTCCGCAGGGCTTTTTTCTATGCCCTTAGAACCATGAAAGGAGGATACGTCTAAGAAAGGTACTCGTAAGCTTGGCAGCTCTTTTATCTCAGTTTCTCGTTCATTTTCTCCACCAAGCGCTTTTCGTAAAAGTAGATGGCGATCCAAATCACGGCGTAGATCACGATAAAGAAGGCGAGGGAAAGAAGGGACGCGCCGATACCGGCAAACCATTGTAAATAGCTCCCTATAAAGAAGAAGTAGAGGAGTATGGCGAGAAACCGAAGGCCTTGCTCGAGGTAAAAAGATCCCTTCCATCTCTTAAAAAGTTCGTCGCACAAAAAGCTTACGAGGCCGAAGCCGCCGTAGCAAATACATTGGATGATTTTTGCGTAACCGGGGGCGACGGAGGCGACAAACCCCGGCACACCGACTATATTTTCTCTCAAAATGATGGAAATACACGCTTCCATAAGGGCACCGATGCCGATGCCGAGGAAAAATGCACTGACCGCTTTTATTAAGGTTTTCATAAATACCTCCCTACCATCCTAAAGCTTCTTTAAAAGCCCGCAAATTTCGCCTGGAGACGTAGAGGACATCTCCGTTTTTCATTTCCACGGCGATGGTCCCGGTAAAACTTAAGTCCAATTTTTTTACGTAGTCTAAATTGATCACGTCGGAACGGGCGATGCGCAAAAAACGGTGCGACCGAAGGCGCTCTTCGCAGGCGGCCAGACTGAGCCGCAAACGATAGACTTCCTCGCCGGAGAGAGCGTAGACGGATTTGTCTTCGGCGTAAATTCGAACGATCTTTTCATAATCCAGGAGAAACACCTGATCGCCTTTCATCCCCACCATTTTTTCGATGCCTACCGCGCTGAGGGCTTCACGAATTTTTTCCACTTCCTCCGTAATGGCTCGCGTATAAATTTTCACCGCGGGACGATCGTAGGCTTCGTCGATGATGATTTCTACCTTCATATCTCACCTCCTGTAAGTATCGTAAGGGCTCGGCAGTTCTTTTTCCATAAAATCCCGACAAGCGGTTCTTTTTTCGAGCCGGACGGTCAAAAAAACGACGCCCGCAAGCGTCGCTTTCTTCAATATTCCATTTTTCCGTTGGCAACAAAGAGCCGGCTGATGCCCAAAAAGGTTTCCACGTCAATCATCAGGCAACTTCCCTCCACATTGGCGTAGTAGGGATAGTAGATGGCGACGCCCCCGTCGTCGCACTTTTTGTAGACGACGACATCTTTTTTCGGCTCTCCCTTAGACACGGTGGAGGCGCTCATCACGTCCGCCACGCCGCAACAGCCCATCGCCGGCGGATCCACGGTGATGGCGTCAATTTGTTTCTTTTTTACATAGGCTCGGGCGGCCTCGGTCAGTCGGGCGCTTTTTGCGTACATAGAAGTTCCTTTCCATTCGTATTTTAAGCGATTTTTTTCTTGAGAAATTTAATGGCCACGATTTTTTTAATATCTTTCACTTCTTTTAGGCCCAAAAGGTCCAGAATGAAGAAGTACAAGAGGGCGGAGAGAGCCACGGTCAAGGTAAAGTGCATAAGCTTAAGACCGTTGCCCACATTGCCCATCAAACCGATGCCTGCGTTATAGAAATAGTAGGCGAAGGCGCCCATGATCAAGGACGCGATCACAGTCTTTATGGTGATCTTCACGTAGCTTTTCATACCGATATGGCCGATCTTTTTTCGAAGCATCGTGAAGGAAAACCAGGTAACCACCGTTTGGGCGATGGACACGGACAGGGCCAAGCCGTTGATGCCCATGGTACGCACCAAAATCAGGTTGCAGCCTACGTTAAAGAGTACATTCACCACACCCAGATAGAAGGGGGTCTTTGTATCTTCCAAGCTGTAGAAGACCCGATTCTGTACGTTGTTCACGGAAATGGACACGAGGGCCAGGGTGTAATAGCGAAGACAGATGGCCGTCGCGTCGGCATCGGCTTGGGTAAATACGCCTCGCATAAAGGCGAGCTCGACGATGGGTTGTGCCAAGACGATCAGCCCGGCCATGGCGGGAATGGTAATGAGGAGCACCGAACGCACGGAGCCGTTCATAATTCGCTTTCCCTTTTCCATTTCCCCTTCATCGAATGCCTTGCTCATGGCAGGGTAGATGACCGAAGTAATGGCAGTAATAAAGATCCCGATGACCAAGACGTTTAATTTGTTGGCATAGTCCAAACGACTCATAGATCCCGAGGCGAGACCCGAGGCCAAGGCGCGGTTCACCAA
>JAEXBU010000092.1 GCA_023393815.1 Bacillota bacterium
ACCCTATCCCTATTTTTCATCGACTCCATCTATTCTTATCGAGGAGAAGACGGAGATGGAAATTTGAGGATAAAATTTCAAGAATTATTAAAGGAAAAGCTGGAAGAAGAAAAAAATGAATATAAAGATTCTGATTTAGCCATTCACAAAGAATATGTTAGCTTTATTGAAAGTTCTTTAGAAGATATTTCTGCTACCAACGGTGGCTATTTTGCAGAAGACAATTCCACATCAGATGCTGATATTCAAAAGGAAGTAGACCAAATTTTAAGAGATAAAGAGAGTTTGTTGTCTTTTAAGGATGAAAAGGGAAATTGGAATACAAGAAGATTTATTTTCTCTAAATGGACACTTCGTGAAGGTTGGGACAATCCCAATGTATTTCAAATATGCAAACTTCGTTCCAGCGGTTCTGAAACAAGTAAACTTCAAGAAGTTGGACGTGGGCTTAGACTTCCTGTCGATGAATACGGAAATAGAATTTCTGAGGAGCAGTTTTATTTGACTTATCTTTTTGATTACTCCGAAAAAGATTTTGCCCAAAGTCTAATTACAGAAATCAACAAAGACAGTAAACTTGTGGACAGGAATATTAAAGATAAGCTTTCTAAAGTTGCACAGGATAGAGGAATCGACGAAAAGAAACTATTTATTCTTCTTTTGTCAAATGATTACATTGATATGGACGGAAATATTAATGTTGAAAATAAAGATAAATTTATAGCTGAATATCCAGAATTTAATACAGGTTTAGAAGCAAATAAGGTGATTGACAAAAACAAAAAAGAGCAAGGGATTGTTCATATTCGTAAAGATAAATTTGCCGAGATAAAAGAACTATGGACAAAAATTAATAAGAAATACTATTTGACTTTAGATACTATTTCAGAGGATGAATTGTATAAGGCGTCTCTAGATATTTTGAAAAAAGGTATTAAAGAAGATGTTCTAGCAAGAACAATTGAGAAAAGAACAGAAATAGAAAATAATAAACTGGTGATGAAAGAAAAGACGGCGAGCTATTTTGTCCTCGATGAAGGAATGCCTTATGGAGAATTTTTAAAAAGAATTCAAAGTGCAACAGGCTTACCTGTAAAAATAATGCATAGGGCTTTATGTGAATATAATAAAACTGAATCTGTAGATAAGAGTTTGTTTAACAGAAACGCACTTGCAAATTTTATTAGAGAATTCCAAATGTGGTTTGAAGAAGCCTTTATCAAAAGATTCTCTTATAAATCCCTTGATGTAGAGTCAAAGGAGACCGCACTAACGGATATGAATGGCGAGGTAAAGGATAAAATTGTTCAGGGAACTGTTGGAATAATAAAAGATAATGATTTGTCTGTGCCTGAAAATTTCTTGTACGATAAGGTTATTTTTGACAGTCCAAAGGAAAAAGACAGTATCGAGGAAAGTAATATTGATGAGGTTATTGTCTTTGGTAAAATTCCAAGAAGAAGCGTTCGAGTGCCCTTATATTTTGGTGGGACAACGAGCCCCGACTTTATGTATGTGATAAGAAAAGATAAGAAGGAAGAAATAAACTTTATTGTAGAAACTAAAGATGTGGATAAAGAATCTACTTTAAGAGGGACGGAAAAGCTAAAAATCGCAGCAGCAAAGAAATTTTTTGAAGAACTAAAAAAAGAAGGAATGAATGTGACTTTCGAAAAACAGCTGAAAAATGATGATATGGTGGCTATGATTCATGGGATTTTAAAAAATCAATAATAGTGAAAAGGCTATGAGTAGTTTACCTCATAGCCTTTTAATTTGCCACTGAAAGACTCTTACATCAGTTTTTAAATGTCCCTAATTAAGTGACCCTTTGCCCGCTTTTTGGTAGAGACGTTACTTTCCCTTCGTAAGAGGAGTGGGAAGCTTTGCGAAAGGGTCGCGCGGTCGATGGGTCGTGCCTATTCGTCCGCGGGGGTCGGACTTTCCGGATACTTTATTTTTCCATTTTTGGGATTGTAAGTCTTCGGGCAAAAGCGTATAATGGGAAACTATCTATAAGGCTTTAGTGCTTTACAGTAATTTATAAGTAGGAGGTTTCGAATGGAAAGAGTGTTTAATTTTTCTGCAGGCCCTGCCGCCTTGCCGGTGGAAGTGTTGGAGCAGGCATCGAAGGATATGTTGAATTACCGCGGATGCGGTATGTCGGTAATGGAAATGAGTCACCGTTCAGGAGAGTACGGAGCCATTCATTCCCACGCAAAGGAGTCCCTTCGATCACTCTTGTCTTTGGATGAAGAGCACGAGGTGCTGTTTCTTCAAGGGGGTGCATCTTTGCAATTCACCATGGTCCCTATGAATCTTTTGTCCGAAGGCCAATCGGCGTCCTACGTTATTTCCGGATCTTGGGCGAAAAAAGCGTACAAGGAAGCGGCCATGCTCTATCCCGTCGAAGTTTTGGCTACGACGGAAGAGGAAAATTTCGGCTCCTATCCGGCCATCGACCAATCGAAAGCGGCTCGCGACAGCGTATATACTTACGTGTGCGTAAACAATACCATTTACGGCACTCGCCTCGCCCCGGATCGTTTGGCGGCCTTAAAGGGCACGGTGGTGGCGGATATGTCGTCGAATATTTTAAGTGAAGTCTACGACGTGAACCGTTGCGGTTTGGTTTTTGCCGGCGCCCAAAAGAATTTGGGACCCAGCGGGGTCACCGTGGTGATCGTAAAGAAGGACCTTTTGAAAAAGGAAAAGGGCGTCTTGCCGACTATGCTCGATTACAAGGTTCACCTGGAGAAAGATTCCATTTTCAACACTCCGCCCTGCTATAGCATTTACATTTGCGGTTTGGTGTTGGATTGGGTGAAGAAAATGGGTGGCGTCGAAGCCATGGAAAGCAGAAACAAGGAAAAGGCGGCGCTCCTATACGACGCTATCGACAACAGCAACCTGTTTCAAAACAACATTGCCGCTAGGGATCGGTCCCTGACCAACGTGGTCTTTGTAACGGGAGACAAGGAGCTGGACGCGGCTTTCGTAGACGGTGCCAAGGCCAGGGGGCTTTGCAATGTAAAGGGTCACCGCAGCGTCGGCGGCATGCGGGCGAGCCTGTACAACGCCATGGAACTCGCGGGCGTACAGGCGTTGGTAAATTATATGAAGGAATTCGAGGTGCAACGTGGCTAAAGACGGAGGACGCATATATAAAATCAAGACGATCAATAACATTTCCCAAGAAGGGCTCAAGTTATTGCCGGAGAATTTTATCGCATCGCCGGATGTGGAAGATCCCGACGCCATTTTGGTGCGAAGCGCGGATCTACACGACATGGACTTCGGCGCCAACGTACGTTTTATCGGGCGGGCCGGCGCCGGCGTAAACAACATTCCCATCGACCGCTGTTCGGAACAGGGAATTGTAGTGACCAAGGCGCCGGGGGCCAATGCCAACGGGGTAAAGGAGCTGGTGCTCTTGGCCATGCTGTTGGTATCGAGAGACGTTTTAGGCGGCATTGACTGGGTGAGAAATTACGAAGGCGACGCCATCGTCAAAGAAGTGGAGTCGGCGAAAAAGCGTTTTGTCGGCCCCGAGATTATGGGAAAGACTTTGGGCGTCGTTGGTTTAGGAGCTACGGGCCGAAGGGTCGCGAAAATGGGCATCGACATGGGAATGGACGTCGCCGGCTACGATCCTTTCCTCTCTATAGGAAACGCCTTGCACCTGGATACGCGGGTGGAGGTAGTGGAGGATGCGAAGGCGCTCTTTGCCAAGGCGGATTACGTGACCTTGCACATTCCCTTTACGGCGGATACAAAGAATTTCGTCGACGAGGAACTGCTTCGGGTTGCTAAGCCGGGTATGCGGCTGATTAATATCGCTCGCGGCGGCTTGGTGGATGTCGAGGCCCTAGAGAAGTATATGGACGCCGGCGTAGTGGCAAATTACGTGGTGGATTTTCCCGATCCGGAGACGCTGCGCCTTCCCCGCACGGTGAACATTCCGCACTTGGGGGCATCGACGCCGGAAAGCGAAGAAAATTCCGCAAAAATGGTGGTGCGCCAACTGGTGGATTACCTGAATTATGGCAACATTCGCCACTCGGTAAACTTCCCCGATTCCAATATGGGTACGTGCAACAGTTTGGGTCGGCTCACGGTAAACCATCGAAACATTCCGAATATGCTCGGGCAGATTACGAAAGTATTGGCCGATGAGGACATTAACATCGCCAATCTTCTGAACCGACATCGGGTGGATTGGGCGTATACCATGATCGACATCGATTCGCCGGTACACGAAGGCCTTCGGGAAAAGATTTTGGCCATCGATGGCGTAGTTCGCGTGCGGTTTTTATAGAGGTCTCTATGGTTACTATTAAAGATTTCAAGGCCCTGCGGCCGAAAAAAAACCTGGCGAAAGACGTGGCGGCTCTGCCCTACGACGTGTATTCCGTCAAAGAAGCGGCGGAGGAGATAAAGAGGCATCCTCTGTCTTTTTTGCAGGTGGACTTGCCCGCCGCCGCGGCGGAAGGTTACGACGGGCCCATAAACGATGTGGCCGTTAAGAAATTTCAGGGGATGCTGGACGACGGCGTCTTTTACCGAGAAGAGGAAAGAAAGATGTACGTCTACGAATTGGACGATGGCACGATTCGCCAGCGGGGACTCGTGTGCTTGGCTTCCGTGGACGATTACGTACAAGACCGAATTAAAAAGCACGAAAAGACCCGACGGGAAAAGGAAGAAGACCGAGTAGATCATATCGACCGTTTAAATGCGCAGACCGGCCCGATCTTTTTGACCTATCGAAACAAGAAGGCCATCGCCGATTGGATCGTTGCGGGGACGGCGACGGCACCGGAGATCGAGTTCAGCACCGACGACGGCATCACGCATCGGGTGTGGACCCTGTCCGAAAGGGCCGTCGTGGACGGGCTTATGGATGCTTTTAAGGACGAAGAGGCTCTCTACATCGCCGACGGTCACCACCGATCGGCTTCGGCAGTTCGGGTGGCCAAAAGGCGCAGAGAACAATTCGGGCCGGGGGACGCGTCTACGGAGTACAATTACTTTCTGGCGATCCTCTACCCGTCGGACGCTTTGCACGTCTACGACTACAATCGGGTCGTTGCGGATTTAAACGGGTTGAGCGAAGGGGAATTTTTGGATAGGGTTTTCGAAAAATTTTCCGTGGAAAAAACGGAGGCGCCGGTACGCCCCGAAAAGAAAGGGCAGTTCGGTATGTATCTAAAGAATCAGTGGTACCGACTGGATTTTCAGGGACCGACGCCTGAGGATGTGATCGAGGCCTTAGACGTATCCATTTTGCAAAACGAGCTTTTGGATCCCATTTTAGGTATCGGCGATCCGCGAACGGACGAGCGCATCGACTTCGTCGGTGGCGTGCGCGGCTTAAAAGAGTTGGAAAAGCGAGTCGGTGAAGATATGACCGTGGCCTTTTCCATGTATCCCACGGCCTTGGACGAGCTGATGACCGTGGCCGATGCAGGCAAGGTCATGCCGCCGAAATCCACTTGGTTTGAGCCGAAACCGAGAAGCGGGCTGTTCATTCACGAATTGGGCGAAGAAAAATAGCGTTTAAAGATCGAGTGTTTTTGCACTCGATTTTTTTGTGCGCGAAAAAACCCCCGGCACAGCCGAGGGTGTATATCGATTTTTTCATCGCCGGGGGGTTCTTTGCCTCCCGTAGCATGTAAAAACAGGGCCGATCCTTAAGGGGCATCTTCTTCCATATCCGGCGGAATGATGCATTGTTTTTTGTTGTCAAAGCGTTCGTTTCGTATGCCCTTGACGATGATTTTAATGCACATATACAGCGGAGATGCGATTAATGCGCCGAGGACGCCGAAGAGATTGGCGCAGATCATAACCGCCAAAATGACGACGAAGGGATGAATGTTTAATTTGTTCCCCATAATGTTCGGCGTAATGACGTTTCCTTCCAGCTGCTGCACCACGATACTCACGACGATCACCTTGATCACCATGCCGCCGCCCATGGTAAGGCCTACGAGCACCGCCGGTGCCGCGCCGAGGAAGGGGCCGATAAAGGGAATAAAGTTAAAGACCAGGGCGATGGCGGCGAGAGACAATTTGTATTTTAATCCGATAATGGTGTATCCGATAAACATAAGCACGCCCAAGACGCCGGCCACTAGAATCTGCCCGGAAATGTAAGTTTCCAAGGTGCGGTGTATTTGGCTCAAAATTTCCATAATCCGGCTGTAATATTTTCCCCGCGCCAGGTAGTGGATGGTTTTTACGGCGTCGTCTTCGTCCTTTAAGAGGTAGAAGAGCCCCAGAATCATGAGAAGCAATAAACTTCCGATAGCGCCGATGTTTGACAGGGCGTTGGCGATGAAGCGGGGAATATCTCCGGCGATGCCCTGAAGCCACGTTTCGAATTTATCCACGTAGCTGTTGAGGTTTACATATCGGTTGATCTCCTGAAATACGTCGGAATTGGAATACTTTAACAGAGCGTTCATGTCCAGATCCCTTAAAAAGCTCGACGCCTGATCGTAGATCATGGTGAAGGTAATGTAGAGAAGGCCCAGAGTGATGGCGATAAACAGAAGAAACGTAAGTACCGCCGACAGTCCCGGTTTTTTCGTCCACTGTGTGAGCTTGTCCCGTATGGGTCGAAAGGCGTAAAAAATGTAAATGGCCAAGATCAGGGGCACGATCAAAGACATGAGAATGTTGTAAATAGGCCCAAAAAATTGCCGCGTCATGCTGAACAGCAGGATGATTAACAGAATCAGGGCGATGGTAATAAGGGGTTCTAAGACTTTACTTTTTTTCATCATCGCGCAACTCGGGGTGAATGTATTCGATGGAATCGGCGGGGAAGACCAGGTCGCGGTGGAATTCTTCTACACGTAAACTCGTAGGGTCGTTCTTCGCAGCGCTGTTGGCGGCGCTCTCTTGCCTGTAATCTTCCATCATAGACTTGAACAGTTCTGCCGTGGACGGTGGCGTGTAGGTAATGGCGTTGGCTCCGGCATTGGTCGTCGCCTTAATGGCCTCGTCGTTGTCGCCGCCGGTGGCGATAATGGGAAATTCGTTGCCGATTACGCTGCGCACGTAGGAGACGAGTTCTGCCGTATTCTTTCCACCGCTAATGTTTAAAATCCGCGCGCCGGCGTTGATCTTGCCGACGAAGTCGTCGTGCTTCGAGACGACCGTGGCGATAATGGGGATGTCCAAAACTTCATACATATCGCGAATAACATCATTTTTCATGGGCGTGTTCACTACGACGCCATAGGCACCCAGCAGTTCGCATTCCAAAGCGATGGAGACGCTACGGTGTCCCGAAGTAGTGCCGCCGCCTACGCCGGCAAAGACCGGAATGGACGAGCCTTGAATAATGGATTGCACGATGGCCAGCTGGGGGGTAAAGGGATAGACGGCAAAGACTGCTTGGGCGTTGGAATTTCGGATCAGGGCGATGTCCGTGGAAAAGATGAGGGACTTGATTCGCGTGCCCTGGATGCGAATGCCGCTGGCATTGTAAATAGCCTGGGGCATTACTACCGATTTTTTCCGTAGAGACGATTCGATTTCGGGAATGTACTTGTCTTTAATGATGCGAAACTCGCCTTTGGGGAGCTTCGATTTTTTCGAAATACTCATGAGGCACCTCTTTCTTTCCTTTGGGTGGTGTTGATGAGACCATTATAACATTGACGTCCATCTTTCTCCACGCTTTCGGCGCGGAAAAACCCCGAAAGCCTCTAAAAAAGGACATTTTTTCCGTAGTGTTTCTCGAGGGATGAGGGGATTCGGCGGCGTTTTTGCGCGGGAAAGGGCGGGTGTTCGCGACGAAAACGGCGATTTTTTTGTGTGAAAATAACGCGAAAAATGGATTTTTTTTCATTCTTTCGACCGCGCCATTGACAGGGGCGAACCGAAACCGATATATTATAAAAGATATTCGTTGAAAATGGATTCGTCTAGAAATTTTTAGGAAAGTTTTAGATAAAGAAAGGAGAAGGGTATGCAGAAAGTAAGGATTCTTCTGCTCTTCCTCTTGTTTTTCCTTGTAGGAGGCGAGACCGCGTACGCGCAATCCGTAGAGGATAAGGCTCAGGAACGTCCCGCCGTCGTGGAAGAAGCGATTACAGACGCTTTAAAGAACGAGGCGGAACCTGCGCGGATGAAAGAAGAGGCGGTGGCAGCAACCGAGTCGGCTCCCGCGGAAGAGAAGGCGGAAAAAGCGCCTGTAGAAAAGACGGAGACGGCGGAAGGGACGCGCGAAGAAGTCGCCTCGAAAGAAACGTTCGCGGAGATAGCGGTTGACGGAAAAGACGACGGAACCGCAGAAGGGAAGGCGAATGAGGCACCGGAGGAATTCAAAGAAACCGAAGTTTTGGAAAAAGGCACAACTCTTCGCCCGGAGCATCTTCGTGGAGTCGCCCCGAAAGAAAAAGGGGATGTGACCGTCGAAGTCAAAAACTTTGAAGAACTGAAGGCGGCCATCGAAAAGGCAAAAGACGGCGAGGCTACGACCATCGTCGTGACGGAAAGCGTAGAAATGAAAGAAACGCTGACCGTCGGCAAGGGAAAAATCATTACCTTAACGTCGAAAGACGGAAAGAAGGCGGCGATGGATTCGAAGCCCGTCGAGCAGCCGAAAGACTACGCCGACGAGGGCGAAGAAAAACAAAGAGAAGTCATTGAAGAGGGCAGACGCCGCGGAAGAGAAGCCGAAGAGAAGGCAAAGGAAGATATAGAAGAAATCGGCGCAGGGCCGGGGGAATACAGCTATACATTTGACGAAGCGAAAGACATCGTCGTGAAACGAGCCGAAGATTTCAAGGATACCCTGTTTGAAGTTCTCGGCAAACTGATCCTCGGCGACGAGAACAACGCCATAAACTTTGATGGAAACAAAGAAAAAGTTACATCGACGCAAGGGGGAAAGGGATTTTTCTTCCACCTCAAAGAGGGCGGAGAGTTGACGTTGAACAATGGTGTCGTCGCTAACGGATCGAGTGCTGCTGCCTATGCGGCACCGATTAAAGTTGAAGGTAGTTCCGCCTTTACCATGAACGGCGGAAGAATTACATCGAACACCATCGGATCGACTTCCGGCTATCCACTTTCCGCCGGAGCCGTGTATGTCTCCACTGGATCGAAGTTTACGATGAACAATGGGATGATCGATCACAACAAGGGAGCGGCAGGCGCTATTTTAGCGGGCAGTTTATTCGGAACCCAAGGAAAAAATCTGTTGGAAAACCCGAACGATGCCGCCATGGTGGAAATCAACGGCGGAAACATCGTAGCCAATGAAGCGAGAGGCGCAAGCCAATTGGCCGGCGGGATAGCCGTCTACTGCGGCGGAACGCTTTACCTCAACGACGGCATTCTTGCGGGAAACGTCAACGGGAGCACCGGCGGTGCCGTGTTTATCAGCGACGCATTTATCTACCGCTACGATAATACTTTAGGGGCGGAAGAAGCCTTTACGATCAAAAATTACCAAAAGTATTTGGAAGAAAATAAAGCCGAAGCGGTAATTCGCGGCGGATTGATCTACGATAACAAGGCAGGCAACAACGCCGGCGGCTTTTACGTGGATTCGGAAAGGGTGAAATTTCACCGCGTGATGATTTTAGACAATCGTGCGGGCAATTTTGGCGGCGGGATTTACTACTCATTTCCGCCGCGCGTCAACAAGTTGGAACATTTGTTGATTACGGAAAACAACGCGGCATTTCAATTTTTCGCGACGCAGGATGAGTATTTCGGCGGCCCCGGAAACGGCGGCGGGCTTTGGAACTGTCCGACAGGTTACGTTCACTTGGGCGACGGCCACTCGGTCTACATTTACAACAACCAGGCGGCCGGCAAGGGCGACGACTTGAGTCTCACGAAGAAGATCCGTTCTTTTAAACTCGACGGGGAGCAAATTCGAGATACATTTTATTCCCACGTGTCGCCGGTGACGGAAGGCGGAAACCTCATCAAATATATTAACGATGCCGGCGAAGTCGTCATTCCCGATCGCCTGTCCTATACGGACGATTGGATGCACC
>JAEXBU010000110.1 GCA_023393815.1 Bacillota bacterium
CCTTATCCACAGTCTTATGCACGTTTTCCCAAAGTACATAGATCGCCGAGGAAGAATCTCTAAGATCCGTCTATTTCATGGGATTTGTGGGTTTTTTTCCTCTTTGTGCACTATTTCCTCTTCCTTTTACCTATTCTCATTCTCTCCTTTACACCGACCAAACAAAAAAACCGCAGCCTCATGAACTGCGGTTCTTTCTTATTCCAAACCCAAATTTGGATCGGCAAAGGAACCTCCCTTCTCCCCTTTTCTGTAGCTGTAGTAGCCCACCGATGCGATCATGGCGGCATTATCCGTACATAAAACGGGATCCGGGTAGTAAATGGCCACTCCTTCCCTCTCTCCCCGCGCTTCCATAGCGGCCCGAAGGCCCCCGTTGGCACTCACGCCCCCGGCGAGAACGATGGTCTCTTCTCCCAGTTTCTTCGCCAGGCGAAAGGCTTTTTCCGTAAGCACGTCCACGACGGCGGCCTGAAAGGATGCGGCCATATCGGCCACGCGAATTTCTTCGCCCTTTTGCTTGGCCTGATTCAGTTCGTTTAAGACGGCGGTTTTTAGACCCGAAAAACTGAAGTCGTAGCTTCCCGCCTCCAACATGACCCGCGGCAGATCGTAGGTTTCCTTCCCTTCCTTCGCTAACTTATCGATAACGGGTCCGCCCGGGTAGCCGATGCCCATGGCCCGCGCCACTTTGTCGAAGGCTTCTCCCGCGGCATCGTCGCGAGTTTTTCCATAAAGCGTAAAATCAACATAGTCGGTGACGTGAATTAAATAGCTGTGGCCTCCGGAGACGATAAGCCCCACGAAGGGAGGCTTCAGATCTTTATGGGTCAAATAATTGGCGCAAATGTGGCCGCGAATGTGATTCACACCTACAAAAGGCTTCCCCTTAGCGAGGGCGAGCCCCCGCGCCGCCGTTAAACCCACGAGCAACGCGCCGATGAGCCCGGGGCCGCGGGTAGCACAGATTAGGTCGATCTCGTCCATGGTAACGCCCGCTTCTTCCAAGGCCAGATCCAACATGGGCAAAATGGCGGAAACGTGCTTTCGCGATGCAATCTCCGGCACCACGCCGCCGAAAAGCCTGTGGATTTCAATTTGAGAGGAGATCTTATTCGACAAAATCTCCCGACCATCTCGTACTACGGCCACAGAGGTTTCGTCACAAGAGGACTCCACGCCCAATGTCAACATTTTACCACCTCTTCCAATAAATCAGCCCGTCACGTTTCACGTGGGCATAGTAATTCTTCCGTACCCCTTCCGATTGAAAACCGATGGATTCGTAGAGCCGAATGGCCGGAATATTGTCGTCGCGCACTTCCAATGTCGCCGCCCGCATTCCCTTTTCGTAGACGGAAAAAAGGTAGTGGTTCATCATATAACGGCCGTAGCCGTTTCCCCGAAATTCGCCGCCAACGGCCACGTTTCCAATGTGCGCCTGATCCCCCAAAAGCCAAGCCCCCGCGTAGCCGATGACCACGTCCAAATAAAGGAGTACTTCGTAATAGGTCAGGGGATTGGAAAGCTCCCGTTCCCAACTGTCTCGAGACCAGGGAACGGTGAAGCTTTCCTCCTCTATGGCCAATATATCGTCTAAATCATCCACGGTCGCTTCGCGCGTCGACAGATTCTCCATGTTTCCTCCTGTATTCTCGCATCGCCTGGGTGGGGCGCAGATAATTGGGCTCCAGGGCGTAGGGATTGGACGGTCCTTCTTCTTCATACTGCGCCTGTCCCTCAAGGGCGATAGCTGCAGCCGACATACGGGACAGATGCTCGGGATAGAGGATAAAGTCCTCCCGCACAGAAAAAGATTCCCGGTACGTTTTTAATCCGTCGCCGATTAAAATGGCTCCCTTCGGCGCCTTCTTTAAGATGGACTCCACCGAGTAGGCGTCGTCTTTTTGTATGCGGCGTAGTCTCTCGCCCTCTTTTTCAAAGACGCCGGCATAGACCCTCTCTCTTCGAGCGTCGAAGAGGGAAATGACAATTCCGTCTTCTGCCACTTGCCGCGCCAAAGCCTTTAAGGTGGAAACGCCTACCACGGGAATCGACAGCGATCGGGCAAATACTTTCGCGAGCACCACGGAAATGCGTAGACCCGTAAAGGAGCCGGGGCCCACGCCGGTGGCGATAAGATCGACATCTCCCATCGCCCAGCCGACGGATGGAAGCATGTGATCGATCATTGATACCAATCCTTCCGAGTGGCTCGCGCGGCTGTTTACCGACGACTCGGCCACTACCTTTTTCCCGTCCACCAGGGCGCAAGTAGTCTCCATCGTCGCCGTATCAAAGGCGAGAATTTTCATAAGCCGCTACCTCCTCTTCCAGTTCCTTGCCGCGAAGGCCCACGCCGACGACCGTCACGTCCCGAGTCTCTTCGTCTACCCGGTGAAAAGCCAAACGCAAATACTCTTCCGGCAAACTGTCCTCGATGACGTTCGCCCATTCTACGGCGCAGACGGCGCCGGAATCCAACAGGTCTTCGCCGCCCATGGCGAAAAATTCCTCTTCGTCTTTCAACCGGTACACGTCGAAATGGTACAGGGGAAGTTCCCCTTCGTAAATATTCACAATGGCAAAGGTGGCGCTGGTAACGTCGCTGTCCAGTCCCATCCCCTTGGCCAAGGCTTTGACAAAAGTGGTCTTTCCCGTGCCCAAATCGCCGACGAGAGCCAACACGTCATAGGCTTTTACTTTTTTCCCTAAATAAAAACCGAAAGCTTCGGTTTGCTCGGTGGTTTTCAGTCTCATAACTTCCTCC
>JAEXBU010000029.1 GCA_023393815.1 Bacillota bacterium
GCAGGATACCCCGTCGAAGGTACTTTACACCATGGAAGAGGCGGGGGTTTTGGACAAAGTGTTTCCCGAACTCACCCCCACCGTGGGCTACGATCAACGCAATCCCCACCACGACAAAACCCTGTTCGATCACATCCTCTGCGTCGTGGATCACACGCCGAAGAAACTCCCCCTGCGCTACGCCGCGCTTTTTCACGACGTAAACAAGCCCGACACTTTGACCGTCGATGAGAAAGGAAAGGGCCATTTCTTCGGCCACGACACCATGGGAGCCGAGACGGCGCGGGGAATACTGAAGCGGCTCAAGAGCCAAAAAGCCCTTACAAAAGAAGTGGAAATTCTGATTCGAGAACATATGAAAGTCCACGACACCATGACCGACAAAGCCCTTCGCCGACAGATCAAGCGAGTAGGAGAGGAGTACATACTCGACCTCTACGACCTTATGGCGGCAGATATGTCCTGCACCTACGGCCATCGAGACATCTCCCTCCTACGAGAGAGAAAAGAGCGCATTCGAGCCCTTATGGAGGCGGGCGTACCCGATCGAAAGACCATGGCCGTAAACGGCCGCGACCTAATTGCCTGCGGCATGCCCCCCGGCCCGACCATGGGAAAAATTTTAAGAGAAATGGAAGAGAGGATCCTGGACGATCCCGACGGAAACGAAAAAGACAAGCTTCTGGCCTACGCCAAAGCACGTTACGAAGAATTGCAAATAGAGGAGAAACCATGAAATTATTTGGAACGGACGGCATACGCGGCGTCGCAAACGACGAACTTACGCCGGAAATGGCGATGAAACTGGGCCGCGTATTGGCGGAGCGCATTCGCGAAGAGGGAAGGAAAGACCCCTTCGTCCTGATCGGCAGAGACACGAGACAATCGGGTACCATGCTCTCTATGGCCATCGCCGCGGGTCTTATGGCCGGAGGCGTGGACTGCGTAGATCTTGCGGTAATTCCCACTCCGGGGGTCGCCTACTTAACCCGGAAATACGGTGCCGCCATGGGCATCGTCATCTCCGCATCCCACAACCCCTTTGAATACAACGGCATTAAAATTTTCTCCGACAAAGGCCTGAAATTGCCCGACGCCACGGAAGAAGAAATCGAAGAAAAACTCGTCGATCCCGCCTACGCGCCGAAGCCCGTGACGGGAAAAGACATCGGCGTCCAAAAAGAAGACCTGCCCGGCATCGTCGACTACGAAGACTACCTGGTAGGGCTCGTGCATGGCAACTTGAAGGGCATGAAAATCGCCGTCGATACGGGAAACGGTGCCCTGAGCGCCTTGGCGGAAAGAGTCCTCGAAAGGCTGGGCGCTTCGGTTACCGCCATCTACACCGCCCCCGACGGTGCCAACATTAACGCCGACTGCGGATCCACCGCCCCGGAAAAAATTCAAGAGCTGGTCAAAGAAGTGGGAGCCGACGTAGGCTTTTCCTTCGACGGCGACGCCGACCGCATCATCGCCGTGGACGAAAAAGGCCGCATCGTCGACGGCGATCACATCCTCGCCATTTGCGCCAAGAGCCTGAAGGGAAAAGGCGAGCTGGATCACGATACCGTCGTCGGCACCGTCATGACCAACATAGGATTGGATCGATTTTTGAAAGAAGAAGGCGTGAGGCTGATAAAAACCAAAGTCGGCGACCGCTACGTGCTGGAGGAAATGCTCGAAAAAGGCTACGTTCTCGGCGGCGAACAATCCGGTCACATTATTTTCAGTCGCTACAACACCACCGGCGACGGTTTGGCCACCGGCTTGCACCTGTTGGAAGTGATGGCCGAAACCGCCCGCCCCATGAGTGAACTCAACGACCTGATGACCTCCTATCCCCAAGTTCTCGTCAACGCCAAAGTGGCCAATGCCAAGAAACACGCCTACGAAGACCACCCGGGCATACAGGAAAAAATCCGCGCCGTAGAAGCGAAATTCAACGATGAAGGCCGCGTCGTCATTCGCCCCTCGGGTACCGAACCCTTGGTTCGCGTTATGATCGAGGGAAAAGACCAAGCCGTTCTTGAAACCGAGGCTCGAAACCTCGCCCGGTATATAGAAGAGGTGCTGAAATGAGTCAAATAAAAATCATAAGCGATACATCCGCCGACTTCACCAAAGAAGAAGCACAGGCCTTGGGCTTGACCTACGTACCCTTTACCATCGATGCCAACGGCACCACCTACGTAGACGACGATACCTTGGATCTATCCGCCCTCTACAGGGATATGCAGGCCACAAACGAGCCCATTCGCACCGGCTGCCCCTCGCCCTACCAATACAAAGAGGCGATTGAAAGCGCCGAGGCCGACGAAATCTTCATCGTAACCATTACATCCAAACTTTCCGGCAGCTACAACGCCGCCCAAAGCGCGGTGGCTGAAGTGAAGCGCGACGATCCGAACAAAAAAATCGCCCTCATCGACTCCAAATCCGCCTCCGCGGGAACCGCCAACGTAGTGGAGAGGATTGCGCGCCTGGCCCGGGAGGGAAAAACCTTTGACGCCATCGAAGAAGAAATCAAAACCTACGTGGACGAACAAAACATCTTCTTTATTTTGGAGTCCATGGACAACCTGATCAAAAACGGGCGCATCCCCAAACTCGCAGGAAAAGCCGTCAACGTCTTGAACATGAAGCCCATTATGTGCGGCGAAGACGGATCGATCGGCCTCTTTCAAATCAATCGCGGCTTCAAAAAAAGCCTTATGAAACTGGCGGCGGAAGTCATAAAAATCCAAGCCGAAAAAGGCGCGGCGTTCATTACCATCAGCCATTCCCGCGCGGAAGAAAAGGCGAAACAATTTCAAACCGCCATCCAAAACGAAATTCAAAACGCCACCATACGCATCGTTCAAACCAAAGGCCTTTCCAGCGTCTATGCCGATCGGGGCGGCATCGTCGTCGCGCTGTAAAATCTTGCAATTTGAAACGAAATACGGTAACATAGGCTTATATATTGTGCGAAACATAGGAGGACAATTATGGCAAAAGGAAAATTTGAAAGAACCAAACCCCACGTCAACGTCGGCACCATCGGCCACGTCGACCACGGCAAGACCACCCTTACGGCGGCCATCACCCTCGTATTAAACAAAC
>JAEXBU010000034.1 GCA_023393815.1 Bacillota bacterium
GATACATATTCTGCGTCGCCGCCACTTCCACGTCGCTTCCGAAGAGGCGCTTAATGGCGGAAAGAATTCTGCGCGCCACCGCCGCGTTCTCCGTATGGAAGGAAAGGTCGATTCTAAGGCCTTCCCGCAGGCGGATCACGCCACAGGTACGTACGTAGGCCGCAAGCTCCGCGTGAAGAATTGCCATGTTCTCCATAGGCACCCGAGCCAATTCATTTTTTACATCTTTTGAAAAACTCACGACGTCCTCGATTCTACTCCCTCTTCATTATAGTGCACATTCTCATCCCTTGCAATGGCTTTCCCCATAACGGTCACACAAGCTCAAAAGCCGCTGCGCGACCGACAGGCCGTCGTGGCGAATTAGCCCGTCTTTTTCCGTCATAAAAGCTCCGGTTTCGACGTGGATTCCCTTTTCCTCCAATTTCCGCGCTTCCTCCGCATCCAACCGGATGGGCCGCACCCCTTCTTCGGATTCGTACTTTTTAAGCAAGTTTTCGTCCATGGGTACGTCGTTCACAAGGACGCTATCCACCGGCCGCTTTAGTCCGTGGGTCCTTAATGCCTCCAGATGCGCCGTCAAACTCATTTCTTCGGTTTCTCCCCGCTGCTCCATCATATTGGCCACATACACCAGAGGCGCGTCCGCCTCGTTCAGCGCCTGGGCCACTTCCGGTACGAGGAGATTGGGAACCAGGGAAGTGTATAAGCTTCCGGGGCCTAAAACCAACAGATCCGCTGACAAAATTTCTTGGATACAGTCCTTATTGGCCTTGGGCGCGCGGGGGGCCAATTCCATCGACGTAATGCGAACCTGTTTCTCGTAAGCGTGTTTCGGTATGGCCGATTCGCCGCGCACGCTGGAACCGTCCGCGTAGTGGCCGATCAGAACGATGGATTCCTCCGTTACGGGCAAGACCCTTCCCGTGATCTTTAATACTTCCGCCGCTTCGCGCACCCCTTCGGCAAAGCCGCCGTAGACGTCCGTTAGGGCGGTGATAATTAAATTGCCCATATTTTGGCCCTTTAAATCCCCCTCTTTAAATCGGTACTGAAGCAGATTTTTTAAGGACGGTTCCGCATTGGCGAGCGCCACCAGACAGTTCCGCACATCTCCCGGAGGAAGCATCCCGTACTCCCGACGGAGCATACCGCTCGATCCCCCGTCGTCGGCCATGGTGACGATGGCCGTAATGTCTTCGCTAAAACGCTTGAGCCCCCGCAACAGGACGGAGATACCCGTGCCGCCGCCGAGCACGACAAATTTCGGATCGTCCATATTACGCGCCTAAATCCCTGTGCTCGACGATCACGGCGTAGTCTTCTTCGCGCAGGGCTTTTGCCAACTCTTCGGCCATGACCACGGAGCGGTGAAAGCCTCCGGTACAACCGATGCCGACAGTCAAATGCTCTTTTCCTTCGGCCACGTAGTCCTCGGCGAAAGTCTTCACGTAGTTCACCGCGTAGTCCAGAAAAGTTTTCGCCTTCTCCTTCGACAAGACGTACTCCCTGATTTCCGGATGGAGCCCATTTTTCGCCTTGAGCTCGCTCACGTAGTAGGGATTCGGCAAAAAGCGCATATCAAAAACCAAATCCGCTTCTTCCAAGATACCCCGCTTATAGCCGAAAGAAATGACGGAGACGCCGAGTTTGCCCCGCTCCGCTTTTAAAATGCTTTTTAAGCGAATTTTTAAACTGTAATTGGTCATCTTCGACGTGTCGACGATGTAATCCGCCCTCTGTCTCAAGGGATCCATTCGCCGCTTTTCCTCTTCGATACCTCGGGCGATGGAAGTGCTCAACGGGTGGGGACGGCGCAGTTCCTTGAACCGATGAATGAGTGTGTGGGGATCGGCCTCTAAATAGACTACCGTCACATCTTCCACTTCCCTATCCAAGGTTTGAATGGCCACGTCCAAATCTTTAAAAAACAGGCCGCTTCGTATGTCGAGAACCAACGCCACCAAAGGCATTTCGGCCTCTTCCACCATATCGATGAATTTTGGAAACAGCGCCGGCGGCAGATTGTCCACGCAATAATAGCCCAGATCCTCCGCCGCCTTTAAGGCCTGACTCTTTCCCGCACCGGACAGGCCCGTTAACACCAAAAGTTTCATTCCGTCTCTCCCAACACTTTTACTTCCGTTTCCAGTTCCACCCCATGTTTCGCATAGACCGCTTCCTGTACCGTGCGTATCAGTTCCACTACATCCTTACAGGTGGCCCCTCCGGCGTTGATGACGAAACCGCAGTGTTTTTCCGACACTTGGGCGCCGCCGTGCCTTAAACCCCGAAGCCCTGCCTGATCGATAAGCTGCCCGGCAAAGTAACCTTCGGGACGCTTAAAGGTGCTCCCGGCGGAAGGATACTCCAGAGGCTGTTTCGCAACCCGCCGATTCCAAAGGTCGTCCATT
Organism: Bacillota bacterium; assembly: GCA_023393815.1. GTDB lineage: Bacteria > Bacillota > Clostridia > Tissierellales > Peptoniphilaceae > Aedoeadaptatus. The sequence continues at coordinate 2,415 of JAEXBU010000034.1, forward strand.
TTCTCGCGAATAACCGCTTTATCTCCCGGTTTCAAGGCGAACACAGCTTCCAAGACGATGAGTTTTTCGTCGTGGATGCGGCTGTTTCTATAGCGGAAATTCATGCGGGCGTTCGGGATCACTTCCACGGTGCCGTCTTTGTGCATCACCGTCACCGATTCCACCACATCCTTCATTTCTCCGCCGTAGGCACCGGCGTTCATGGTCATGGCGCCGCCCACTGCGCCGGGAATACCGTGGGCAAATTCGAGACCCGTCAAAGACGCTTCCCATGCTGCCTCGGCTACGCTTTTCATAGACGCGCCGCTCTGGGCGATCACCTTGTCGCCTTCCACCCGAACTTGGGAAAAGTAATTCTCCAGGCGAATCACCGCCCCACGAATCCCTTTGTCCGAGACTACCATGTTCGTGCCCTTGCCCATAATCATCCAGGGCATCTTCGCCTCTTCTGCGGCCGCCATAACGCGGCGCAACTCTTCCACCGTGCGGGGCTCGATGAAGTAGTCTGCCGGCCCGCCGATTTGAAAGCTGGTCACCAATTTCATCGGGTGATTTCTAATGACGTGTTCGCTTACCAATCCGTCCATGTATCGAATCTCCTTCGCTTCTTTTTTCGTGATAGCTCTATTGTACCAAAGAAATGCTAAGAAAGTTCAAAAAAAAGACTTGACAATGGATGCACCCCCCTGTTAGAATTGTGCCAACGAGTTTGACGAGGAGAGTAACTCGAAGGGATCGAACTACAGAGAAGCTTCGTATGGTGAGAGAAGCGTTTTGGTTTTCGAGCGAACATGGCCTCCGACTCTAAGGGTCGATACTAGATTCTTACAGGTGCGCCTGTTACAGCGCCGGAGTATGATGGTACTCGTTGAGGTGTAAATCGCGAGGTTTGCATAAATAAAGGTGGTAACACGATTTCGGTCGTCCTTTTTCCCATTGGGAAGAAGGACGTTTTTTTATTTCATTTTGAACGAGGAGGTTCAACGTGATCGACTTAAACCATATTTCCGTGGTCTTTGAAAAAGACCGCCAAGCCTTCACGGCGGTGGACGACGTGTCCCTCACCGTAGAGGCGGGCGATATCTTCGGTATCGTCGGCTACTCCGGGGCGGGCAAGTCCACTTTGGTTCGCACCATTAACTTACTTCAACCCCCGAGTCGGGGCGAAGTGATCGTCAACGGCGAGGACTTGACAAAGCTTCCGATCAAAGAACTGCGCAAGCGCCGCAAAAAGATCGGCATGATCTTTCAACACTTTAACCTTATGAACGCCCGCACCATTATCGGAAACGTCCTCTATCCCCTGAAAGACAGCAATCTGTCCCACGCGGAAAAAGAAAAAAAAGCCATGGATCTTCTTCGCCTCGTGGGCATCGAAGAAAAGGCCCACAGTTACCCTCGGGAGCTCTCCGGCGGGCAGAAACAGCGGGTGGCCATCGCCCGAGCCCTGGCCAACGAGCCGAAGATTCTCCTTTGCGACGAGGCCACGTCGGCATTGGATCCTCGAACCACCACTTCCATTCTTCACCTGTTGAAGCGACTGAACCGGGAAATGAATTTAACCATCGTCCTCATCACCCACGAAATGCAGGCGGTGAAGGAAATCTGCAATAAAGTCGCCGTCATGGAATCGGGCAAGGTCGTAGAAAAAGGTTCCTTAATCGACATTTTCGCCAATCCGAAAGAAGAGATTACCCAACAATTCGTGAACACGGCGAGCCACTGGGACGAAACCATCGATAAGCTCAAGGATCACGGCTACTTCGATCATGACGATCCCTCAAGCGAGCTGATCCACTTACGCTACATCGGCGCATCGGCCACGACGCCTGTCCTAAACGACGTATTTACGAAATTCCACGTAAAGACCAATATTTTGTCGGGCAGCATCGAATTTTTGGAAGAGGTACCCTTCGGAAACTTAGTCGTCCTCTTCGAAGGCCCGACGGAGGCCATCCAACAGGCGAAACAATACATGATCGATCGCGACGTGGACCTTCGCGTCGTCAGTAAGGAGGTGATCGAATGAATTTTTTTGCCAACGTCATCGCATCGAAACAAGACTTTGTCACGGAAACCGGAGCCACCGTCTACATGGTGGTGATTACTTCCATTATCGCCGGCCTATTGGGTATGCTCGGCGGCTTGGCTCTCACCCTTACCCAAGAGGGCGGTCTTTGGGAAAATCGGAAGGTCTACTGGTTTTTGGATAAGGTGGTCAACATCTTTCGTTCCATCCCCTTTATTATTCTCTTGGCACTGATTTCTCCCATTACTCGGGCCATCGTCCACACGACCATCGGCAACACGGCGGCTATCGTCCCCTTGGTCATCGGCAGCGCCCCCTTCTATGCCCGACAAATCGAAAATGCCCTGGCCGAAGTGGACGGCGGCATTATCGAGGCGGCGAAATCCATGGGAGATTCCCCGGCGAACATCGTCTTCGGCGTGTACCTGAAAGAAGGGCTTCCCTCGATCCTTCGGGCCAGCGCCATGACCATTATCAGCTTGATCGGCCTCACGGCTATGGCCGGTGCCGTCGGTGCCGGCGGTTTGGGAAACCTCGCCATTACGCGGGGCTACAACCGCTACCAAAACGACATCATCATCGTTTCCACCGTTCTTATTTTAATTTTGGTATTTATTACTCAGGGGCTGTTTAACCTGTGGGTAAAGAAAGTACAACACTAATCGAAAGGAGATTGTTCAACATGAAACAACTATTGAAGAAAGTTACCTCTATCGCCCTCTTATCGGCTCTGGTTCTTACGGGCTGCGCCGGCGGGGGAAACAACGCCGCCAAAGAAAACGACAGGGCGAAGAATAAGGCCGCCGCGGAAAAGACCGACGAGAAAAAAGACGCGCAAGTAGTGAAAATCGGCGTCGTCGGCGACGACCAACGGCTCTGGGAAAAGGCCAAAGAAAACGCCGAAAAAGACGGCGTCACCTTGGACATCGTAGTCTTTAACGACTACAACACTCCCAACGACGCCCTGGCAAACGGCGACATCGACCTGAACGCCTTCCAACACAAGGCCTTCCTGGACGACCACAACAAGGCGAAAAAACAAAACCTGGTCCCCATCGGCATGACCTACCTCTCCCCCATCGGCGTCTACTCCAACAAGATTAAAGACTTGAAAGAATTAACGGACGGCGCCAAAGTGGCCATCCCCAACGACGCTACCAACGGCGGGCGTGCTCTGATCGTCCTGCAACAAGCGGGCGTCATTACCTTAAAAGAAAACGCCGGTCTCACGCCGACGGTAAAAGACATTCAAGACAATCCGAAAAACATCCAAATCGACGAACTGGACGCCGCCCAAGTGGCCCGCTCCCTCCCCGACGTGGACGCCGCCGTCATTAACGGCAACATGGCCGTAGACGCCGGATTGGATCCTAGAAACGACACGATCTTTGTGGAAGAAATGGGCGAAAGCATCGCACCCTACATTAACTACGTGGTGGCACGGAGCGAAGACAAGGACAACGAACTATACAAAAAAGTCGTCAGCTACTACCAACAAGACAACGTAGATAAACTTCTCCAAGAACTTTACAAGGGCAGCCAATACGCCGCGTGGAAATTGGATCTGAAAGATCTAGGCCAATACGGCGATACGGCCTCTGCCGAAAGCGAACAAAGCAAGTAATAAAGGGGGTGAACCGTGAAACGGAAAGGACGAATGCTCTATCCGTCCACCCGCTTACGAGTCGACGCGTTCTAAGGCGCGCTCCTCGGGTGTGGACGGAGTCAAACTTTGAACACCTGATGCAAGCTTCGGCTGAAACTAGAAAAGGAAAATATACACCATGAAACACATTCTTAAAACCGCTACCGCCATCCTCTTGTGCCTCGGCATCCTCCTGACCGCCACCGCTTGCGGCAAAACAGAGGACGGCAATACAAAGAAAACCGTAAAACTCGGCGTAGTCGGCGACGATCAAAGACTCTGGGAAAAGGCCGCGGAGTTGGCGGCTAAAGACGGCATTACCATCGAGCTCGTCCACTTCTCCGACTACAACACCCCCAACGACGCCCTGGTAAACGGCGATATCGACCTGAACGCCTTCCAACACAAGGCCTTCCTGGACGCATACAATCAATCGAAAAAGACCGACCTCGTACCCATCGGCCGCACCTTTATCTCCCCAATCGGTGCCTACTCCAACAAGCTTAAAGACTTGAAGGACGTTCCCCAAAACGGCAAGGTCTCCATCCCCAACGACACCACCAACGGCGGACGGGCTCTCTTCCTCTTGGAAGCGGCCGGACTCATTAAACTGAAAGACGACGTAGGCGTCAGCCCCACCAAGGAAGATATCGTTGAAAACGCGAAAAACATCACCATCGACGAATTAGATGCCGCACAAGTCGCCCGTACCCTCCCCGACGTGGACGCCGCGGTCATTAACACGAATCTCGCTATCGACGCCGGCCTCTCCCCCAAAGATGACGCCATCTTCATGGAACCGGTAAACGAAAAGTCCGCCCCCTACATTAACTACGTAGTGGCGCGAAACGAAGACAAAGACAACGAATTGTACAAGAAAGTCGCCTCCTACTACCGCACCCCGGAAGTAAAGGAATTAAACGACAGTTTGTATGAAAAGACGCAACTCATGGCCTGGGATCTCGATATCCCCGATGCCGGCAACACCGCCGATCCCTCTTATCGACCGGGCAAGTAAGACACACATTGAATCCTCCTTTAAAAAAGCCCTTCGGGGCTTTTTTCGCGCCCGAAAATTCCAGAAAAATTCTCTCGCTACAAAAAAACGCCCCGCGGTGGATGTCATATCCGAACGCGGGGCGTTTTTTCTTCGGTCTTTTATTTCACTTTTTTCTTTTTCGTATAGGCGAGGCCCAAAGAGGAACACAACGCCATCGCCACATAGCCTCCCACGGAAGCCACACCTGTTTTCGGCGCGCCGGATCCTCTCGGCGGCGTAACCGGCGGGACGCGCGGCGGTTCTTCCGGGGGATTGTCCGGAGGGGTATCCGGGGGATTGTCCGG
>JAEXBU010000059.1 GCA_023393815.1 Bacillota bacterium
ACGGAATTCAATTTATCCAGGATTTTCGCATGATCGTACATCCCCAATGCGTCCATTTTATGACGGAAGTATTGAATTACCGCTGGGATGAAGACAAGCAGGGGGTAAAGCTGAACCGCCCCATCGACGACTTCAACCACTTAATCGACGCCATGCGCTACAGTTTGGAACCCCATATGCGCCCGCCGGTGTATTCCTTTCAGTGAGGTGAGAAATGGACATAAAGACACTATCTGACGAGCAATTGAAAATGTACATTACAGGGAAGATCGACGCCTATCGCCAGCAAAGGAAGGAAATGGAGCTGGGCGTTCGGTACTACAACGGGGAGCAGGAAATCTTGCGTAAATGCCGAACCGCCATCGGAGAAGACGGGAAGGTCAAGGTACTTACGAACCTTCCCAATGCGCGGCTGTTGGATAATCAATACAAAAAGGCTGTGGATCAAAAGGTGAATTATTTGTTTTCCGATTTGCCGAACATTCAGGGGGACAATGCGGCGCTGGTGGAGAAGCTGTCCGATGTGATGGATATGCGCTTTTTGCGCACCATCAACAAGATTGCCAAGGACACGTACAACACGTCCATTGCCTGGCTGTACGTGTACACGGACGGAGAGGAGTTGAAGTATAAGAAGTTGGATCCCTTAGAGGTGATCCCTCTGTGGACGGACAACAACCACGAATCTCTGGACGGGGTCATTCAACTGTATTCTTACACGGACTTCGAAGACGGGCGCGAGGTGGAGAAGAAGCAGGTGCGCTTTTTTACCGACGAGCGAATCCGTATTTACGAGCAGGCAGGCGGCGAACTTACGCTGATCGAGGAAACGAGTTATTTACAAAAGGGGAATGCGTACTACAATTTCGGGCGCATTCCTTTTATTTACTTTAAAACGCCTACCGAGCGCTCTCTCGTCTATGAAGTGAAATGCCTGCAAGACGCGCTGAACAGTATCCTCTCGAACTTTCAGGACAATATGTTGGAAGACCCGAGAAACACCATTCTTATTTTAAAGAATTACGACGGGGAGGATTTGGGAATGTTCCGCCAACAATTGGCCACCTATTCGGCGGTAAAGGTGGAAGATGTGGACGGCGCGCGGGGCGGCGTGGAGACACTGAAAATTGACGTAAACCACGAGAACTATTTGGCGATTGTTACCGTGCTGAAGAAGTGTATCAAGGAAAATTGCCGCATCGTGGACTTGGACAATGACCGCGGAAGCAATCCGAACACGCTGAATATTCAAGCGATGTACAGCGACATGGAGCTGGACGCCAACCAATTGGAGTTGGAGTTTTCGGCGAGTTTGGAATATTTCACGGAAATCGTCAAGCAAATTTACCATTTGCAGGGTACGGCGACCATCGCCTTTAAGCGAAACATGATGGTAAATCAGGAATCGGTGGTCAATATGATCCGAAACTCCGTGGGTCTCGTGAGCGAGGAAACCTTGCGGGCGAAGCACCCTCTCGTAGACGACGCGCAGGAAGAAGAGGCGCGCATCGCCAAAGAGAAGGAGGCGGAACTTATCGTGTACGGCGAAGGGGACGGCCATGGGGAAGACGAACAAGAAGAATAGTTTTCTGACGTGGGCGGAATCGACGGATCGCAAGATCTACCGCGAAACGGACGACTACGTCAAAGCCTTGCGGGGGCTTTACGACGAGGCCATCGATGCCATGCATGGGAAGATCTATAAGTACCTGGTGCAGATTGCCGCGGAAGACGGCACGAGCTTGGCCGAGGCGAAGCGGTGGCTGAACGGCGAGGAGCGCCGATCCTTTCAAAGGTCTTTGGAGGAATTTCGAAGGAAGTCCATCGACGCCATAGGGAATGAGGCCTTGGATAAAGAGGTGCGGCAAATGAGTCGGCGGGCGCGGATCAGTTACTTGCAAGCCACGGAGTTGAGTTTGAAGACGGAGATGGCGAAGCTGATGAACGCGGAAGAAAAGCGGCTGTTTAACCACCTTCGAAAGAGTTACGAGACGAAATATTACCGGGAGCTGTACGGCTTGGCGCGCTTGGTGGAACCAGTGCCCATACAGAAAGTGAACGGGGAGGCGATCCAACGTGTAATCGGCCGCCACTGGCACGTGGACGGAAAGGATCTTTCGGATCGACTGTCGGAGAGAAGCAAAAACACCATCGCCCTCTTGGAGCGGGAAATCGGCCAAAACCTTGCCATGGGAAAAAGCCAAGACGAAGTCATTCGCGCCGTGGCGAAGGGCATGAACCGATCTTTTCGCGGGGCGGCCACCTTGGTGCAGACGGAGACGGCGAGCATCTTGACACAGGCGGCGAGAGACAGCTACAACCGCTACGGCGTGGAGGAATACGAACTATCCGCCACCCTCGACACGAAGACGTCGGAGATATGCCGGGAGATGGATAGAAGGCACTTCCCTCTCCAAGAGATGAAGCAGGGGATCAACGCCCCGCCCTTTCATCCGAACTGTCGTACGGCCATTATGCCTTATTTCGGCGACGACTTGCAAAAGCGCATGCAGGCGGAAGTCGGCCGCATGGCGCGGGATCCCGTAACGGGGAAAAGCGTACGCGTCGGGGATTTAAGCTATAAGGAGTGGTATACTAAGTATGTAGAAGGAAGTCCGCAAGAAAGAGGATCGGTATTCGTTGAGACGAGTACTGCATTCAGAATGTCTAAAACAGTACGAGGCCAAAAAGTAAAAGAGCTGAGTAAAATAGAAATTGATGGGCAAATATATCGAAAAGGGGAGAAACACGTCGTTTTTGATTACTCAGAAGAAGAAAAAAAGATAGCCCAGTGGTTATCGGATGAAATTGGCGGGCACGTGTATTTATGCCCTAGAATTACGATTCCGGAAGGTATACGGACGCCGGATTATGTATGGGATGCTGAAAAATGGGATTTAAAAAATATTAACAAGCATTCGAAAAATACAATGACCACGGCAGTAAAAAATACAAAAAATCAGTCGAGAAATCTCATTCTAAATTTAAAAGATCCATCGTATGCAGACGAGGATCTTTATCTGGAAATGGAGCGTATTTTTTCAAATAAAAGGTATCAATACATTGACAAGATTTTGGTTGTCGAGAAGGATATCTTGCGCGGTATATTTAAGCGCAAATAAAAATAAGTAGGCCCTCCCCCTCAAGCGAATAGCAATTACTCACTACCGCCTTTGGTGGGAAAAGGACGACCTACTTATTAGTAACCGTATTGTATAACGCGATGGCAGAAAAGTCAAGGGGGGCGTCATGAAATCGGTGATGATTCCTAATATTTTTTGGGATGGGGAGTATTGGTGTATTTTCCGTGGAGAGAACTTGCGCAAGGTGCAGTCGCTATTATCCTATAGCGATGGATCGGTGCCGAACCTCATTGTGGAAATTAAAGAGACGGAAGAGGTAGAGAGTGGGATTCAAGAACTGTTTGAAACCCACGACTGGATTCATCGGATTCTTGTAAAATCGGGTGATCGTTTGATAGGCGTATGGACAAGGAAATCCAACGAATAAGGGCAAGCGTGTTTAAAATCCACCACTCTAAAAAACGAACACACATAGCACCTTACTTGGATAGGAGGAAATCGTGAAAATTAAGAACGAGTGGGGAGGTAGGCAGGTAAAGCTTATCGATATAGATAGCCAGGTATTTAAAGGCGTGATTTCTGATATTACAGGAAAAGAAGATAACGAGGAAACGGGGCGCGATTCTTTAACGCTCTATGACGGGAAGAATTATATTTTCTTCAGCGACAACGAAATTCAGTCGATCGAAATATTGGAGGAATCTTCGCCGTAGTCGCATCCTTGTTGACAGACTTTTTAAATCCCGAAACAGGAACCATTATTACTGTATGGAGTACCGGGAGGGCAGCACGGAGGAAGTATGAAAAATAAAAGTATTTTAGCTAAAGAAGAAAAGGATCTTCTAGGGAAAATAGGGTTGCACTATGACTATTCCAGTAAATTATCGGATGAGCAGGTCGCGGAAATTGAAGACAAAGTCGGCGACTACTTAACATTAAGTTGTCTCGATAAAAGTTATAAACCGAATAGAGAAGGCGAGATTTGTTATAGAATTTTAAGCAAGGTAGATATGCTGTAGCGGAAGAGATGCAATCTTCGGCATAGTCGCATCCTTGTTGACAGACTTCTTAAAAAATTATAAACTACAGATAAGAGAAGCCACCTCTTAGCATCCGCAAAAAAAGCCCTGACCCCTCGTCAGGAAGATAAGACTTGATTCTTCATGAGAATCAAAAAAGGACTGTAGCGGCAACTACAGTCCTTTTCTTTTACTTGTTTTTGAATTTTTTTTCTACAATAAGTAAAATCAATCCAACGAACAAGGGGCAAAGAAAATTGCCCAAGATAAGACTTGCTATCTCCAAAAGAACCACCTCCTTTGTTGGAGATAGAGCCATTATAGCACGTAGAAAGCCTACGTGCTTTTTGTTTGCCTCGGGAAGGCGTAAAAAGCGGCCGCGCAAGTGGAGGAGACACACGTAAAACATCATAGCGGAGGGAAGTATGAAACGTGAATTTTTGGAAGGTCTGAAACTGGAGAAGGACGCCGTCGACGCCATTATGGCGGAGAATGGAAAGGACATCGAACGGGAAAAGGCTCGAACGGAAGAAGAGAAGACGCAAAAAGACTTGTTGGAGCGCCAGTTGAAAGAGGCGACGAAGACCATTCAGTCGTACAAGGATATGGACGTGGACGCCATCAAGGCATCCGCCGCCGAATGGGAAGAAAAGGCGAAGGCGAACAAAAAAGAGCTGGAGGACTACAAGCACGGCGTGGAGCTGGAGAAGAAGGTGTCCGCGTACCATGTGAAGGACGTGGATTTGATCGTGAAGTTGTTGGATCGTGACAGCTTGCGCTTCAAAGACGGCGAAGTCCTCGGGTTGGACGAACAGATCCGAGCGTTACAAAAGGACAAGGGCTTTTTGTTCGACGAGGATACGCCGGAGGGAGAGGGCGAGAGAGATACGCGCTTTACGCCTTTTGTACCGAATGCGTCGCAAACGAGTGGCGCGCAGGCAAAGACGTCGGAAGAAGAAATAGCGGAATACGCCTCGAAGGCGCGATTGATTTAGGAGGTAGAAGATGCCGAAATTTAACCCTGAAAATGTGTTGTTACAAGATAGCCCCCACGGAGAAATTCCGAAAGAACAGGGGACGCTGATTATTAAAGAAATGATGGACCATTCCGTCGTGACGAAATTGGCCAAGTACGAGCCCATGACCAAGCCCGTGAAGGAGTTTGATTATTTAGCCGAAGGCCCCGGCGCGTACTGGGTCAATGAAACGGAGAAGATCCAAACGTCCAAGGCGAAATGGCTGCGAATTAAGATGGAGGCGAAGAAGCTCGGGGTGATTATTCCCGTATCGAAGGAGTTTTTAAATTATTCCGTACCGAATTTTTTCAACATCATTAAGCCGAAGATTGCCGAAGCCTTTCAAAACAAGTTTGACGAGGCGGCGTTGTTCGGCAAGGATTCGCCCTATCCGTCGGGGATTTCCATTTACGAAAAGGCGAAGGCGGCAGGCCATGAAATCGCCCAAACGAAAGATATTTACGCCGATTTAAATAACGTAATGGCGCTGGTGGAAGACGGGGACAACGAGCCGCAGGCGTTCGCCACGACGCGGAAGTTCAATCACTTCTTGCGCGGGGCGGTGGACAAGAACGGCCTTCCCATTTTTAACGACGCCCGCCAAGGGGTAACGGCGTCGGCCTTGGGTCTTCCCGTGACCTATGGTTCGCGCAAGGCGTGGGATTATGAAAAGGCGCTGCTCTTTACGGGGGATTTCGATACGGCGATGTACGGGATGTTGCAAAATATCGAATACGCCATTTCCGAAGACGCGACGTTGTCCACCATTACGGACGAAAAGGGGCAGCCGATCAATCTCTTTGAACGGGATATGTTTGCCCTTCGCGCGACCATGCATATCGGCTTTATGACGGTGAAAGACGACGCCTTCGCCCTCTTGAAGAAGGGCGCAGAAGAGGCCTCCTCCTGATGGAAGTGACGATCCAAAAGGGGCGAAGGGTGCTGCGGGTCACCGAAAAGGTGTTTCGCGTCATCTATGCGGATCAGGGGTATCGCGTGGTAGATGCTCCGCCCGCGCCCACAAGGGGAAAGAAGAAGGGGAAGAAAGATGATTCGTGCGTACGTGCGCAGTGAGGACGCATTGTTGGATGAAACCTTTTACGAGGATGTGGTGTATCTCATTCAACGCCTCGGCTACGAGGTGACATCGGAGGACGAACGGCTTATCGGCTTTCTCGTGGATGATAGCGTGCAGGAGTTGTTGAACGAGACCCATCAAAGGCATTTGCCGGCGGGTCTTCGTACCTTTTTCATCAAGAGAATCGTCGGGCGCTTTTATCTAAAGAAGATCGCGACGACGGGTGTGC
>JAEXBU010000109.1 GCA_023393815.1 Bacillota bacterium
CATTTTCCGAATAATCTCCAAGCTCCTGGAATCCTGCGGTATCTCCCATTCCGTAAAAATTGGAAAACAAATGGCCTTCCTTTACCCGGCCGTCCTCCGCTACGGTAAAAGATTCTTTCATCAGCTCACGGCCTTTGTCTCCCCCGTATTCTATGTAGAATAAGGAGTTTTCTATTCTATTTTGGCTCAGTGTTTTTTCCAAATTGACGTAAAAACCTTCCTGATCGGCAAAGGCGGCAATCCGGCTGAACGAGGAAAGCTCCTTTCGTTTCACTTCTCCTCCCGGATGAACCTCCACGTAATCCACACCGGCATCCGTGTTGGAGCCGATAAAATACAGACACCCGTTTTCTGCCCGCATGGCGTCAATATACTTATAAGATCGATCCAAATCAATCTCCCTGCTTTCGCCGGTCTTTTCATGGGTAATCCCGATCTTTTGAAAGGTCTCAAGGCTCGGATCGCTTCTATCTTGGTACAAAATCTCCTCTCTTGGGTCAAAGCCGAGAATGAGGTCTTCGGAAATTTCTTTTTTCGAAAAGCTTTCTTTTACGGCGTCCATCGAAAGGGTGGTGAAGGGTATTTTCTCCGGCTTTTCCAAGGAATCGGAGAGGACCCTTACTTCTCCCGCCCAACTGCTAAAGCCCTCGTCTGCCACGGGATCTTTCTCTCCCCGACGCAAACTTTCCTTTCTTCCACAGGCAACTATGCACAATAAAATACACACAAGCGCTATTTTTTTCATCATTTCCTCCTCTCTCCACGCAGCCGGAAACCTTGAGATCACCCCATAGAAAAAGGGGGGATCTCCCCCTTCTAATAGATGATTTGTTGCCGAAAGTGTTGCTGATTGGCTCGGTATAAATCGTGCGCCGGGTAAAATTTTGTGCCGCTGTATTTAAAATGGGAATCCGTTACCCGAACTTCGTTTGGCACAGATCCAAACCTATAGCCGCTTACATTTAAAATATGACCTGTCGTATTATATTCTATCGAACGAATATTCCCGGTGGAAATATCTATGACGGCAGGTCTGTTGTTATCAATCGAATCTACAACGATTCTATGCCAATGATCAAAACTGCCAATACTCGATAAAACATATCCGGACTTTACGTAATCACGCAAAAATTGTTTTACCCGAGTAAAATCCGTTCCTTGGTCGGTGGTCCCCAAAAAACCTGCGATTTGCTTTTGCGTGTATCTTGACCCGTTAAAATAATCATCCAATTGCTTCACCGTAGCCACTCCACAATAATAGGTTTTTTCTTGCTTTCTTACCGGCACGGCTCTGTAATTTTGATAAATCTGGCCGACTCTGAAAATGCCCTGTTCACTCGATAAGGGCGCAGAAAGGCCTCCATCCCCCGATAAAACTTCTCCTGTTTCATTATATTTTTCTTCCGCTTCTCGACTTGCTCTTAAGGCCTCTTGATAGCGAGGATCTTTGACTTGCTCCGCAATTTCTCTTTCTTTTTTCTCTTTCTCTATTCTTTCTTCTTCCGATAGCTTCGGCCATAAGATAGCGCCATCTTCAAGGGTGAGATCCCCCGTATTCCCCTTTCGAACTTTCTGCATCAGTTCGTATTCTTTTTCCTCCATCTCTTTTCTTTCCGCCTCGGAGACCTCGGGCCATAAAACCGCCCCATTTTCTAAGGTCAGATCTCCCATATTTCCTCCGGGCAGGACGTAGGAATCTTTGGCATACGCAAGGCTCGAACATAGAAGTACTACAGATAAACCGATTGTCAATTGTCTCTTCATCATGGAACCTCCTTGTTTCCCTTCTATAGGAAATATCTCTTCTTTATTTTGTATTCAATGTAGCATAGTAAATGTATTTTTGCAATCGTATTCCCGATTTTCTCCCATAAATTTTTATCCGTCCCTCGGCGTTCGCTATCTTCTCAATAAAAACCTTGCCCGTGCTCTGAAATCGTCTGCAAATGGATTCTTTCGGACACTTGTAGAGTGGATGCGGATCGATTTTCCCCATAGAAAAAGCCGCCGGAACTCCGACGGCTTCGCTTTTCAATTTTCGGCATGGTTTAATCGGTTAATGGCTCTCAGCAGGGAAAGCTTGGCTTCTTTGTAGCTTTGGCGATTGGTGTCTTCTCCCTTCGCCTGGGCTTCCTGAATCCAAGCCTCGGCCCGCTCTTTGGCTTTTTGCGCCCGCGTGGCGTCGATATCGTAGGTCCACTCGAAGGCGCTGGTGGCCACGGTGACTACATTGTCTTTCATGGATACGTAGCCCCCGTGTACGACGCCTACTTTCACCGCACCGTCCATATAAACCCGCATAGTGTTGTAGGCCAGGGGGGTCACGATGGGTGCCGTATTTTCCATCAGCATCAAATCGCCCAAGATCCCGCGAACGATGACTTTGTCCACCTGCTTTTCAAAACCATCGGCGTGGGGGGTCACCAGGCGCAGGTCGATCATTGTTCATCCCCTTCTTTCGACTCTTTTTCTTCACTTGCTTCGGGCACAGCTTCCCCTTCGCTTTCGATATCCTTCGCCAATGCCTTGGCTTTTTCCAAGACTTCATCGATTCCGCCCACCAAAAGGAAGGCGGATTCGGGCACGTCGTCGTGCTTTCCGTCTAAGATTTCTTTAAAGCCACGCACCGTTTCTTCAATGGGCACGTACTTGCCGTCGATACCGGTGAATTGGCTGGCTACGCTAAAGGGTTGAGACAAAAACCGTTGAATTTTCCGCGCTCGAGCTACCGTAGTCCGTTGTTCTTCGGACAGTTCTTCCAAGCCCAAAACGGCGATAATGTCTTGTAGGTCTTTGTACTCTTGAAGTACTTCCTGCACCCTCCGCGCCACGGCGTAGTGTTCTTCTCCGACGACGTTTGGGTCGAGGATCCGACTGGAGGAATCCAAAGGATCCACGGCCGGATACAAGCCCATACTGGCGATGTTTCTGGACAAAACCGTGGTGGCGTCCAAGTGGTTAAAGGTGGTGGCGGGCGCCGGATCGGTTAAGTCGTCGGCGGGAACGTAGACGGCTTGAACCGAGGTAATGGAGCCTTTTTTCGTGGAAGTAATTCGCTCTTGCAGAGCGCCCATTTCCGTGGCCAGGGTGGGTTGGTACCCTACGGCCGAAGGCATGCGCCCCAAAAGGGCAGACACTTCGCTCCCCGCTTGGGTGAAGCGGTAAATGTTGTCGATAAATAAAAGTACGTCTTGACCCACTTCGTCGCGGAAGTATTCCGCCATAGTAAGCCCCGTTAAGGCGACGCGCATCCGACTTCCCGGCGGTTCGTTCATTTGTCCGAAGACCAGCGCCGTCTTGTCTATAACGCCGGAGTCGATCATTTCGTAGTATAAGTCGTTCCCTTCGCGGGTTCGCTCGCCTACACCGGTAAAGACGGAAATGCCCCCGTGTTCTTGAGCGATGTTGTGGATCAATTCTTGAATCAAAACGGTCTTTCCTACGCCAGCCCCGCCGAAGAGGCCGACCTTTCCACCCTTGGCGTAGGGGCAAAGCAGGTCGATAACTTTAATCCCCGTTTCGTAGATTTCGTTGGATGTGTCCTGATCTTCGAACGTCGGCGGTTTTCGGTGAATGGGCATGGTTTTTTCCCCTTCGAGAGCCTCCTTGCCGTCGATGGGTTCGCCCAAGACGTTGAACATACGTCCCAAGGTCTTATCGCCTACGGGTACGGAAATCGCTGCGCCCGTATCCCGCGCGTCCATACCCCGCTTCAATCCGTCGGTGGTGCCCAGGGCGATGCAGCGCACTACTTCGTCGCCGATGTGTTGGGCCACTTCCACGGTGAGGGTTTCCTCGCCGTTTTCTATTTTGATGGCGTTTAACAGATCGGGCAGGTGGTCCTGCTCGAATTCGATATCTACCACCGGTCCGATGACCTGGCAGATCGTTCCTATATTCTCATGCATACCGATACCTCTTCCTATTGCACTGCATCCGCCGCCGAGACGATTTCGGTGATTTCGTTGGTGATCGCCGCTTGTCTGGCGCGGTTGTAATTGGTTTGTAGTTCATCGATCATGTCGTGGGCATTGTCCGAGGCATTTTCCATGGACACGCGCCGGGAGCCTTGTTCCGAAGCTGCCGCTTCGATCAACGCCCCGAAGATGGCGGTTTCCACGTACATGGGGACCAAATAATCCAACACCGACTCGGGGGAGGGTTCGAATTCTATGCGCGCCCGCGTTGGCGAAGGTACTTCCTTCGCCTTGAAATCCTCGGATGGCAAAATCGACACGACCCCGGGCTCGTAGCTGATGGTCGAAACGAACCGCGTGTAGACGATACGAATGGCATCCACCTCTTCGTTTTCGTACAGTTCCATGGCCACCGCGGCCAAGTCTCTAGCGTGGGAATAGGTGGGGTTTTCGCTCAGGCCCGTAAATGACTTTACGATGTCGTAATTTCGACGTTCGAAATACTCCTTGGCCTTGTTGCCTACCACCAACAGCTTGGATCGACTCCCGTTGTCTTTCATCGTGCTTTCGGCGAGACGGAAAATATTGGCGTTATAGCCGCCCGCCAACCCCTTGTCCGAGGTGAGCACGATATAAAGCGTCGTTTGCTTCTCCCTCTTTTTCAAAAGGGGATGGTTCTCCCCGACGAGGGGCAAAATGTCTTGAATGTCGTCGACGACGGTTTGGAAGTAAGGTCTGGTTTTGGCAAGTCGAATACGCGCACGGCGGAGCTTGGCCGTAGAAACCATCTCCATGGCCTTGGTAATTTGCAAAATGCTGTTAATGCCCCGAATGCGCCGTTTAATTTCTCTCGTAGATGCCATAAAAACCTCCTATCGCGTTTGTTTAAACTCGACGAGGCTCGCTTTTATCGCGTCTTCGATGGCATCGGTCATGTCTTTTTGCTCGCGCAGGTCTTTGATTAACTCGGGATGGTGGTTTTCCACATAGAGCAGGTACTCTTCTTCAAAATTCGATACGTCGTCCACGTCTACATCCAACAGATAACCCTTGGTAACGGCGTAGAGAATGAGTACTTGATGTTCCAGTTTCATGGGTCGGTATTGCGGTTGACGCAAAATGCGCATCATCCGTTCCCCTTGCGCCAGCGTTCGTTGGGTTTCCTTGTCCAGTTCGCTGCCGAATTGGGCGAAAGATGCCAAGTCTCGGTATTGCGCCAAGTCCAGCTTCATGGTGGAAGACACTTTTTTTATGGCCTTGGTTTGCGCGGCGCCCCCGACCCGGGAGACGGACAGCCCCGTGTTGATGGCCGGACGCTGTCCCGCAAAGAACAGATCCGTTTCCAGGAAGATTTGACCGTCGGTAATGGAGATGACGTTGGTGGGAATGTAGGCGGAAATGTCGCCGGCTTGGGTTTCGATAATGGGCAGAGCCGTAATGGATCCGCCGCCAAATTCCTCGCTCATGCGCGCCGCCCGCTCCAACAACCTGGAGTGCAGGTAGAATACGTCCCCGGGGAAGGCTTCCCGTCCCGGCGGACGGCGGAGAAGAAGACTCATGGTTCTATACGCCACGGCGTGCTTAGTCAAGTCATCATAGACGATGAGTACGTCTTTGCCTTGAGCCATAAATTCTTCCGCCATGGTTACCCCGGCGTAGGGGGCAATGTATTGAATCGGCGACAGTTCCGCCGCCGTCGCCGCCACGACGATGGTGTGATCCATGGCTTCGTGTTGTTCCAAGGTATCTACGATTTGCGCTACGGTAGAGGTCTTTTGACCGATAGCCACGTAAATGCAAATCACATCCGTGTCTTTTTGATTAATAATGGCATCGATGGCAATGGCAGTCTTGCCCGTTTGCCGGTCGCCGATAATCAGCTCCCGTTGGCCGCGGCCGATGGGGAACAGGGCATCGATGGCTTTGGTACCCGTTTGCAAAGGTTCGGAGACCGATTGTCGGGTAATGACCCCCGGGGCGATTTTTTCGATGGGCATGGTTTTGTCGTAGTGGTAGTCGCCCTTTCCGTCGATGGGTGCGCCCAAGGCATTGACCACCCGACCCAAAAGGCCTTCTCCCACGGGGACTTGTACCACTTTTCCCGTGGCTTTCACTTGATCCCCTTCTTTAATGTCTCCGTCTCCCAAGAGAACCACGCCTACATTGTTCATTTCCAAGTTTTGGACCATGCCGTAGATGCCGCCGGGAAATTCGATCAACTCGCCGGCCTTGGCTTCTTCCAAGCCCCAGATACGGGCGATGCCGTCGCCAACTTCGATGACGGTGCCCACATCTTCCATGACCAAATCCACATTGTAATTTTTGATCTGCTCCCGTATAACGGCGCTGATCTCTTTTGATCTTAGATTCATGTCTCACCTCTCTATGCGTTTTGCTTCAAATTGCGCCCTAAACCCGCAAGCTGCCTTGCCAAGGAGCGATCGATCACGCCTTCTTCGGTGACAATCTTCACGCCGCCGATTAGGGACGAATCGAGCTTTACTTCGATTTCCACATCCTTTGCGCGATTTTTTGCGTAGGCTTTTCGAAGAGCCTCCACCTTTTCCTCGGATAAGGGCATCGGGCTTACCACGACGATTCGCTCCACGTTTTTGTCTTCGTAGCACAGGTCTTCGTAAGCCTTTAAAATAGCGGCCATTCGGTCCGAACGTCCGTGATCCGCCACGACCAAGAGCAAATGAAACAAGGGCTCGGGAAGCCGTTCGCCGAACACGCTTTTGATTAAATTGTGCTTTTCTTCCGGGCGAAGTTTCGGATGAGACAAGGCTCTAAGGAAATCCTCGTCTTCATACACCGCGTATACGTCGTCCAAGGCATCCAACATAAAATCGCCGGATGCTTTCGCCACTTCATAGAGAGCGATGCTGTATTTGCTCAGGCCTTCATCAAACATGGTTCTTCTCCAAATCGTCGATGAGGCCGTCGACTAATGCGTCTTGATTCTTTACGTCGATCTTGTCTCTCAGCAGTTTTTCCGCGATCATAACGGCTAAATCGGCGGTCTCTACGCGAACGTCTTTTAAGGCTTTTTCCTTTTCGCGCTCGATGTCTTTTTCCGCCTTTTCGATCATCGTGGCCGTGCGAGCCTTGGCTTCTTCCATGGCGGATTTTTCCAAGGCGCGCCCCCGTTCTCGGGAGGCTTCGATAATTTCCGCCCCTTCTTTGCGGGCCTGTTGTAATTTATTCTTGTAATTGGCGTGGAGATCTTCCGCTTCACGCAACAGTTCCTCCGCCTCTTCAATTTCGGAGACGACACTGTTTTGCCTTTTCGTCAAAAATTCGTTGACCGGCTTATAGACAAAGTGGCGAATCACGAGAAACAGGATCAGTGTGGCGCCCCATTGTGCCAGCAAATTCCATATATCCGGCACGACAAAAATTTCCATAGGGACAACTCCTTTCGGTTCTCTGCGCCTCGTATCAGCCTAGTAAGGGTTTGACGAATAATAAAATGATGGCGATAACCAACCCGTAAATACCCGTGGTTTCCGCGACGGCTTGCCCTAAGAGCATGGTTTGAATAATGTCGCCTTTGGCCTCGGGCTGACGTCCTACGGCCGCTGCCGCTTGACCGGCCGCATAGCCTTGACCGACACCGGGGCCGATCCCTGCAATAAGCGCTAAACCGGCGCCAATGGCCGAACAACCTAAAATGAACGCTTCACTTGTAATTTGCATATCTTTTCCTCCCTATATGCTGTATCCATAGTTACGACTGTCTTTTTGCTTTTCTCTCTGCGATTTCTTCCGGACTCGCCATGTCGGAGTTGATGTAGGTCATGGTCAGCATGAGGAAGATAAATGTCTGCAACACGCCGCTGAATACGTCGAAGTAGCCGTGTAAGGGCCAGGCGACGACGGGGATCAGGAATTTAGAAATCAGCCCGATTCCCTGATAGACCAAACTCATAATCAACACACCGCTCAGAATATTTCCGAAAAGACGGAAACTGAGGGAGATGGGATTGGCCAGCTCCCCTAAGATATTAATGGGTGTTAAAATGGCGATAGGCTCGGTGTACTGCTTAAAGTAGCCCAAAATCCCCTTGGTCTTTACAGAGAAGAAGTGGATCATGACGAAGGTAATTAAAGCAAGCGCCAAAGTGACGTTGTAGTCACTGGTCGGCGGCACAAAGCCCAAAAGCCCGGACAGGTTCGCGCAAACTAAAAATGCGCCCAGAGAGAGCATATAGTGTGCGAAGCCCTTATTG
>JAEXBU010000113.1 GCA_023393815.1 Bacillota bacterium
GCTTTGGGCGCGCCGGTGGTGGAAATTTCCGCCTTAAAAAAAGAAAATCTGACGGACTTATGGAAATGGCGAAAAAAGTTCACGACTCCGCCGCCGTAAGTCATGTCTATTACGATGAGCACATCGAAGAAGCGGCAAAGGCGATTTACAATATGGCACCGGCAGTAGGCGGGGTCGCCGCGAAACGGTTCTATGCTTTAAAACTCATTGAAGGCGACGACAAGTTGGATCTGGATTTAACCGATGACCAAAAGAAGAAAATTGCCGATAAGATCGTCGAATTGGAGGAATATTACGAAGATGACGGCGAAGGCATTATGACGGAAGTGCGCTACAACGCCATCGCCGGCATCGTGGAAGGCAATTACAAGCAAGGCAAGCGGGGAATGACTACCAGCGATAAAATCGATGCCGTTGTCACCAATCGCGTGCTGGCGCTTCCTATTTTTGTCGCCGTTATGACCGCGATCTATTACATCAGTGCGAAGCTCGTCGGCGGTCCGGTCACCGACTGGGTGAACGATACATTGCTCGGCACATATGTAGCCGATGCAGTCAGTAACGTCGTTTCGTCGATGCATACGGCGCCGTGGCTGGAATCTCTCGTTATGGACGGGATCGTCGCCGGGGTCAGCGCCGTCTTAGGCTTTTTGCCCTTAATTGCCACGTTGTATTTCTTCCTCGCCATTATGGAAGATGTCGGATATATGTCCCGCATCGCTTTTATCTTGGATCGAATCTTCCGAAAATTCGGTCTCTCCGGAAAAAGTTTTATTCCGATTTTGATCGGTACCGGTTGCTCCGTCCCCGGGATTATGGCTACCCGAACCATTGAAAATGAAAACGACCGTCGAATGACCGTAGTTGTGGCAAGCTTTATGCCTTGCGGGGCAAAGGTCAACCTGATCGGTCTGTTCGTCGCCTCTTTCGGATTCTGGTACTTTATGCCTATCGCCTATTTTTCGGGCATTCTCGCCGTAATTATCTCCGGTTTGATGTTGAAAAAGACCTCCATTTTCCAAGGGGATCCGGCGCCCTTTGTCATGGAACTTCCCGAATACCACATCCCCTCGGCGGAAAATGTCTTTAAGAGCGTGTGGAATCGCTGCAAGGCCTTCGTGAAAAAAGCGGGGACCGTCATTCTTCTGGCCAGTGTCGTCATTTGGCTCTTGCAAAACGTCTCGATTCATGGTGAGTTCGTCGAATTTGCGGAAAATCACGACAGTATCCTCGCCGCTTTAGGGAAAGTTATTGCCCCCATCTTTATTCCCTTGGGTTTCGGCAATTGGCAGGCCACCGTGGCCAGCATCACCGGCCTTGTGGCCAAAGAAGCGGTAGTTTCCACTTATGGCATTATCAACGGCGTCGCCGAAGGGGCCGACTTGAATGCCTTTGTGGCCGGTCAATTTACCTTCCTCGGCGCCCTGGCCTTTATGCTCTTTAACCAATTAAACGTTCCTTGTTTCGCCGCCATCGGCGCTATTCGCGAGGAAATGCATTCGAAGTTTTGGACTTTGTTCGCTTTGGCATATCAAACGGGCTTTGCTTACGTAATCGCCCTTATTGTCTTCCAAATCGGACAACTTCTCGCCGGCGGTTCCTTTACGCTATGGACCGGTGTAGCCTTCGTACTTTTGGCATTCATTCTTTGGGCCATCGTACGAAAACCGAGAATGGAGAAAGCACCCGTCGGTCGCGAACAATTCAATTAAGGAGGTACTATGGGTACTGTTATCGTATTGGCGGTCGTTATCTGTGCCGTCGTCGGCGCCGTCGTATCCATGCGGCGGTCCCATAAAGAGGGTGGTTGCAGCGGCTGCTCGCAATGCGGAAGCGGCGCCTGCGCCCACGAGCACAAACAGTAAATGATAAAGAGGATGCTTCGGCATCCTTTTTTTTGGATTGACACTGCAAAATTCAAACCAATATACTATGATATGTGAAAAATCGTCGGAAAAGATTGTATTATTTTCAATTTCTCCTTGAAATCCGCCGCGTTAATGATATAATAACCTCAGAAAGCAAACATAAGACTTTAGATATTTGCACGCTGCACATATCTAGACCAATTCATGGAGGTATCATTATGGCACATAAAATTACCAGCGAATGCATCGCTTGTGGCGCTTGCAAACCCGAATGTCCCGTTGACTGCATTTCCGAAGGCGACATCTACGCAATCGACGAAAATGCTTGCATCGACTGCGGTTCTTGCTCCGCTGTATGCCCCACCGGCGCTGCACAACCCGAATAAAATCGGCAACAAAAAGGCGTTCTCCGCAAGGACGTCTTTTTTTGTTGTCCTGGAAAATGGAAGTATAAAAATTTTGCGAGCCTTGTCTTTTTTCGAGAAGCTGTGGTATACTACCAT
The DNA here is from genome assembly GCA_023393815.1 of Bacillota bacterium. Taxonomy (GTDB): domain Bacteria; phylum Bacillota; class Clostridia; order Tissierellales; family Peptoniphilaceae; genus Aedoeadaptatus. Next base: position 2,372 of record JAEXBU010000113.1, read on the forward strand.
CAACGATATAAGGCGACGATAAGGAGCAGTAAAAGAGGAAACCCTGAAGAGAGTCTGCGGTTGGTGCGAGTAGGCGGGGGCAGTCTTTGAATCCGCCTTTGAGCCTGACAATGAAGTGAACCGGAAACGGTTAATTTGGGTGGCAACGCGGGTCCGTCTCGTCCCATGAGGGAGGAGACGGCTTTTTTTATGGAGGTAAATATGTTAGACATTCGCATGATTCGTGAAAACCCCGACATGGTTAAGGAAAACATAAAAAAGAAATTTCAAGAGGAGAAACTTCCCCTCGTCGACGAATTGTTGGAATTGGACGTGGCCAATCGCGCGGCGAAAACAGAAGGGGATGAACTGCGCGCCAAACGAAACACCTTGTCGAAATCCATTGGCGGATTGATGAAAGACGGGAAGAAAGACGAAGCGGAAGAAGTGAAAGCCGAAGTAAAGGCGATAAACGATCGTATCGAAGCATTAGAGGAAGAAGAAGGAAAGAAATCCGAGAGGATTCGCGAAATTATGCTGGTAATTCCTCAAATTATCGACGATACCGTGCCCATCGGAAAAGACGATACGGAAAATGTAGAGCTGGAACGCTTCGGCGAGGCGGTCGTTCCCGATTACGAAGTGCCTTACCACGTAGATATTATGGAGTCGGTGGAAGGAATCGACTTGGATAGCTCCAGAAAGACTTCGGGCAGCGGATTTTACTATCTCCGCGGCGACATTGCCCGCCTGCACTCGGCGATCCTCTCCTACGCCCGGGATTTTATGATCGATAAGGGGTACATCTACCATATTCCTCCCTTTATGATTCGTAGCGACGTGGTGAGCGGTGTCATGAGCTTTGCCGAAATGGAAAACATGATGTACAAGATCGAAGGGGAAGACCTCTATCTAATCGGTACTAGCGAACATTCCATGATTGGGAAATACATCGACTCCATTACCGAAGAAGCGACCTTGCCCCACAAACTGACCAGCTACTCTCCTTGCTTCAGAAAAGAAGTGGGTGCTCACGGCATTGAAGAACGGGGCGTGTACCGAATTCACCAATTTGAAAAGCAGGAAATGATCATCGTCTGCAAGCCCGAAGATAGCAGGAAGTATTACAACGAACTGTGGCAAAACACCGTGGAATTTTTCCGTTCCATGGACATTCCCGTACGTACGCTAGAATGCTGCTCCGGCGATTTGGCCGATTTAAAGGTCAAAAGTTGCGACGTGGAAGCCTGGTCGCCTCGCCAACAAAAATACTTCGAAGTGGGCAGCTGTTCCAACCTGGGGGACGCTCAAGCTCGTCGGCTGAACATTCGCGTCCGCGGGGAAGACGGGAAACTTTATTTGGCACACACCTTGAATAACACCGTAGTTGCGCCGCCGCGTATGCTTATCGCATTCTTGGAAAACCACTATCAAGAAGATGGATCCATTTTTATCCCGGAAGTCCTTCGTCCCTACATGGGCTTTAAGGAAAAGATCGAAAAAATTAAAAAATAAGATAAAAAAACAACCGCCATGGTGATTTATGGCGGTTGTTTTTTTGCGGAGTTGCCTGAAAGGCTTTTCGATTCAATCGAGAAAGTATAGAAGAAGCAAATACCGATACTGGTTATCGATAGATATACAATAGGTGTTGGAGTAATTCTGTATAACATTCCATGTTAAAATAATGTGAACGCATAGTATTGAAAAGAATAAAGGAGTTTTTATGGCAAATTCAACGGGCTATCTATTTTGGGGATTTCTCATCGTATATGGAATCATTATGATGATCCTCTCTCCGAAACACGTGACCACCGACGGATTTTTCCAAGGAAAATCCAACGAAGGCAGCGAGCCGAGACAAACGGTGTTAATGCTGAGTATCTTCATCAGCTGGATTTTTGCAAAATCCGTGACCAACGCGGCCAACTTGGGCGCGGAATATGGCTTTGTCGGCGGCTTGTCCTATGCCATTTATTGGCTTTGCATCCCGATCACCGGATTGGCCCTCTATCGGTTGAGACGACGCTATTCGGCGCAGGGGATGGTGCATTTTCTTACAAAAGAATACGGGCGAGTGGCCTCCGTGGCTTTTTCCGCGGCGATCCTTATCCGCCTTTTCAACGAGATCTGGTCCAATACCTCTGTCGTCGGCGGTTATTACGGCGATGCCGGATCCAAGGCATTCGTTCTTTCGGCGCTGCTTTTTACGGGAATCACCTTAGTGTACTCCGTGATCGGCGGTTTGCGCAGCTCGATCATCACCGACTCCATACAAGCAATCATTTTCATTTTTTTCGTGGGCTTTGTGACCGTCGCTATTTTGCCGAAACATGGTATCGGCGACTTCATTCATGCAGGTACCTGGCGCATGGATACGGGGTTGGACATGGTGCTTGTCAGCTTGATACAGATCTTCAGTTACGGTTTTCACGACCCCGTCTTAACCGACCGAGGATTTATTACCGATGAAAAAGTCATGTTGCGCGCCTTCGTCGTATCGGGCTTGCTCGGCTTTTTCGCGATTTTAATTTTCAGTTTTATCGGAATCCACGCTCGGCTCATCGGGCTGGAG
>JAEXBU010000049.1 GCA_023393815.1 Bacillota bacterium
GATGTAAACCGCCATGGCGATAAAACTGTCTTCCGTCAACTCTTCCTCCCGCTCGAAATGGGGAAAACGAAGAATTTCCACGTAGTCGATTTTCGCCAAAGGTTCTCCCTCAATTTCCCCCTTGGCCGCCTCCAATAAGGCGGAAACCTTTCTTTCGCCACCGCGAACCAAGGCCTTGGTTTTTTCGATGGCGCGGCTCAAAACCACAGCGGCCTGGCGCTCGTCACCATGCAAATAGCGGTTTCTCGAACTCTTGGCCAGACCGTCCTCTTCCCGAACGATAGGACAGCGCACGATGGCTACGTCCATGTTTAAATCCCGCACCATGGCCTCGATAATGGCCACCTGCTGCACGTCTTTTTGACCGAAATACGCCCGGTCGGGGCGAACGAGCTGAAACAACTTCGTAATAACCGTGGCTACGCCGGCAAAGTGAATGGGCCGGGTAATGCCGCAAAGAATATGGGTCATGGAATCAGGCGGCGTAACGCGGAAACCGAAGTTTTCCGGATACATTTCTTCCGGCTCCGGATGGAATACGAAATCGACTCCCAAGCCTTCGCAAAAGGCTCCGTCCTTTTCAATATCCCTCGGGTAGTCCTCGTAATCTTCCCCCGGCGCGAATTGAATGGGATTGACAAACACCGACACGATCGCCGTGTCGTTTTCCTTGCGGCACTTTTTGATCAGAGAACCGTGCCCTTCGTGGAGGGCGCCCATCGTGGGGACGAGCCCCACGCTTCCCTTTTTCTTCGCTTCTTCCGAAACCCGTCGCAGCTCGTCTACCGTCGTGATGATCTTCATGATGTTATTTGTCCTCCAGTAATCTTTCATCCATAGAAAATTCGTGTTCCTTTGTCGGAAAACTTCCGTCCTTTACCGCCCGATCGTAGTCCTTAAAGCCTTGAACCATGGCTTCGCCTACGTGAGCGAAGGGACGGACAAACTTCGGCACGAAGTCGTCGAACATACCCAGCATATCTTGGTAGACCAAAACCTGCCCGTCGCAATCCGCCCCTGCACCGATACCAATGGTGGGAATGGAGAGCCTTTCCGTCAATTTCTTTGCGAGAGGCGCGGGCACACATTCCATCACCACGGCAAAAGCCCCCGCTTCTTCCACGGCCTTAGCGTCGGCAAACAGTTTTTCCACCGTAGCTTCATCTTTTCCCTGTACGCGGAAGCCGCCAAGGGCATTCACCGCTTGAGGCGTAAGGCCAATGTGGGCGCAAACGGGAATCTTGGCATCGACAATGGCCCTTATGATATCTTTTACTTCCACGCCCCCCTCCAACTTGACGGCGTGGGCGTAGCCTTCGGCGAGCAACCTGCCGGCGTTGATGACCGCGTCGCGAATCCCCGTGGAATAGGTCATGAAAGGCATATCACAAATAATTAACGGATGCTTCGCCCCTCGAGCCACGGCGGCAGAATGGTGAATCATATCGCCTAAAGTGACGGAAAGGGTATCTTCGTAGCCCAACATGGTCATGCCCAAACTGTCGCCAATTAAAATAGAATCAATCCCCGACTGATCCACCAATTTCGCCGTGGAATAATCGTAACAGGTAATCATGGAGAGCTTATCGCCCGCCTCTTTTGCCTCTTGAAACGTGCGTACCGTAACTTTTTTCATACCTCTTCTCCTTTTAAAAGCCCCCGCAAATCGTCGTAGGGGCGATCCTCGTGTTTCTTCTCTGCAATCGTCGTTAAAATCATGCTCCCCGCCCGGTACAGGGCCTCCTCTTCGGCATCGCCTTTTTTCTTTAAGGCCTCTAGGTGGCGGCGCACGGTGGAAAGATCACAGCGCTCCACCGGCCCGGTGAGGGCGCAGGCAGGGCCGCGATCGAAAATCTTTTCCATGTTTTCCGTCGCCAAAGGCCGAAGAGCCGCTCGCGCTTCTTCCTCGTTGAAGCCCACATCCTTTAAGAGATCAAAAGACATGGCCGCTAGAGCCACCGCCAAATTGCTAATCGCCGACGTGGCCAGATGGTAGGTCGCCTTATCCGACGAAGTCATTACCTTATAGGCGATGCGGTGATGGTCCAAGCACTCCCGAAAGACCGCCACCGCCTCGTCATCGCCCTCTAACGTAAAAAACGCACTACGGACGGCGCCATACCCCGTCTCCTTGTCGGCAATAGCCAGCAAAGGATGAAGGGAACCTGCGAATACGTCGTTGGTAGTACGATCGAAGAAAAGGGAAGAAGACAAACTCCCCGCCGTGTGGCCGAGAATCTTCCCCGAAATATTCAATTGTAACAATTGCCGCCACACGCCCTCGATGGCATCGTCGGGGGTGGCGATTAAAATCACATCGCTTGCTTCAATCAAGGCCTCTAAGGTCTCGAAACAAGCGCTATTCGTTCTTTTTGCGCCATAGGCCGCGCTTTTTCGGCTCCTGCTGTAATAGCCGCCGAGTTGCAAAGGACCCGCTGAAAACAGCGCGTTCCCTAAACTGACGCCGACTTTTCCGGCACCGATAATCCCTACTTTTTTCATGTTATCACCTCGATGGAGTGCAATACATGGATCGTCATGCAATATAAAAATAAGTGTATAGTTTCCTTCGAATACTACCACCCCCATTGTACGAGCCTTTCTCCCGATTGACAAGGTTTTTTCAAAAGAGCCGCCGAAACTTTCCAAAAAACGAGCCTTTGAAGGCTCGTTTCCTTTACGGTGGATCCAGTTGTTGGCGCAAGTCTTCCAGTTTTTTCTTGTTCTCCTCGTCTATGACGAGGGGCGCGCCTTTTTTTGTACGTATGCGATTGGCTTCTTTCCGCGTGACGGTTTTCGATCGCTTCACGAGCATCTGCAACTCTCGCGCGCTGATGCGTTTCCCGCCCCGAGCCATGATAATTTGCTGTTCCACATAGTCGCTAGTGGCTACGGTCACATCCCGCACCCGTCCCATACTCGCAATTTCGCTTTCAATGTAGCGATCGGCGGTGACGGTTTCTTTCGTAAATACGATGTCCATGTGTTCTTTTTTTTCCAGGCTGCCGCCGTTTCCCTTTACCCGATAGGCGTCAAAGACTAATATTACATGAATATCTTCCGTCGCGGCGTACTCTTCCAACATATCCGCGAGCAATGTCCGGGCCTCTTCCAGGTGTTCTTCTACAAGTCCTTCGAAGTCGGACCAATAGTTGATGATGTTGTAGCCGTCGACAAACAGATAGCGGCCCGTTCGCCTATAAATTCTGTGCCTTGCCATGGCGCTGCCTCTTTATGTCGTAGAGGAAAATCGACGCCGCTACGGAGGCGTTTAAGGAATCAAACCCCCCGCTCATGGGAATGGACAACAGGCCGTCCACGTGTTCTTTGGTCTTTTCCGCCAGGCCCTTTCCTTCGTTTCCGATCACCAGCGCGACGGGTCCGGTAAGATCCGCTTCGTACAGAGCTCCGTGCCCTCCGTCGGCGCCGTAGACCCAGATGTTTTTCTCCTTTAACTCTTCGATGACGCGATTCATGTTTGTAACTTTTGCTACGATCATGTGATCCACCGCCCCGGCGGAGGTTTTATACACGGTGCCGTTGACAGCGGCGGCGCGGCGCTTGGGGATTACCACGCCGTGGGCTCCCATGGCGTAGGCGGATCGGATGATGGCACCCAGATTATGCGGATCTTCGATTCCGTCCAGTAGGACGAGGAGCGGATCTTCTTTTTTCGCTTCGGCCAGGGCCAGCATATCTTCTACAGTTCCGTAGGTGAAATCGGAAAGAAAGGCCACGACTCCCTGGTGATTTCTTCCATCGACCATTTCGTCCAATCGGGATTTTTCCCGCTCTTGAACGTAAATCCCCAGTTCTTTCGCCCTCCCACGGATTTTTTTCATGGAGCCATCCTTGGCGCCTTTTTGAATGTAAACTTTGTCGGGCATTCTATCCAAGGCTTCCAACACCGGGTTGCGGCCGTAGATCATGATCGTTTCCATAATTCCTCCTTGTAAAAGGCGCGCACCTCGTTTATTTTTCCGCAGGTCATGGCTCCTTCCGGGCAGGGTCCGGTGACGCAAGCGGGCCCCGCTTGTTTAAAGATTTCGGGCGCCACGGCTTTCACTTCTTTTAGCATGGCCAATGCCATCTCCCGAATTTCCCACTGCGCCCGGTTGCACAGGCGCATGGTGAAAAAGTGCATTAGGCTGCGAGCGTTCATCGTCACTACAATTTTCGTTTCGCAGGCATTGGGCAACACGTAGCGGGCATCTTCGATGGCGCGCTTTTCCGCTTGCCGTGCCGCTTTTTTTTCTTCCACGCCCGCTTCCGTCAATTCCTTCACGTACACGGCCTTTAACTGCTCCGTCAAATCTTCGTAGGCCCTATGCGCCTCTTGCATACTTTGAACAAAGCGCGCCTTGGCAGCCTCGTCTCTCTCGATAGCCTTGGGGATCACGTACTCGAATCGATCTAGACGCACGTAGCGTTGGGATTGTTGCGAGTAGCTGGCCAGGCGGTGGCGCACCAATTGGTGGGTCAATACCCGGCTCACCCCTTCTATGGCAAAGGTGAAGCTCACGTGTTCCATGGGCGAAGCGTGGCCCATGTCCGCGAGCATGGCGACGAATCGCTCGATCTCCACCGGATTTAATTTTTCTTCGATTTCGTCGACTCCTACCGGCGAATAGCAAAGCTTGGCCGCCTTGGCAACGACAGCTGCCCCCTCCGGAGTGTAGGCGATGAGTTTAACCTTCATTGTCCCATATCCTCTCAATTTCTTTAAAGTAGTCCAGGAGACGATCCGTCTGCCCCGACCCATACAAATAGCCGATCAGGCATTCAAATCCCGTGGCCTTTCGGTAATCCGCCATGGAGGCGTTTTTCGCCATCGTCTTCGGATGCGCGTTTCGTCCCCGACGAAAGACGGCGGCTTCCTCTTCCGTAAAAAAATCGCCGAGGGCTTCGGACAGTTCGGCCTGTGCCGAGGCCTTGACCTTCTTCGCCGAGGCTCGGTGCAAAGCGGCGACCTTTTCGTTGTTGTGAAGAATCTTGCTCCGAACGAACAATTCAAAGACACAGTCCCCTATGTACGCAAGAACGAGGGGATTTTGACCCCTCGTCTCGTCGACCGTCCACATGGGGGCGGAAAAATATCTTCTTACATCCTCTTCCACAGGGTACCCTCTCTCGTATCTTCGATGGCGATGCCTTTTTCAAAAAGTTCGTCGCGAATTTCATCGGCGCGGGCGAAATCTTTTTTGGCTCGAGCGGCCTTTCGTTCTTCTAAAAGGGCTTCGATGGCACTGTCTTCGTCGGTATTTTCCCGACGATACAAAATCCCCAAAACTCCGGCCAATTCCATAAAGGTATCGTAGGCCGATTGCAGGCTGTCCCGCTTCGCCCCCCGGGCGATGTGGGTGTTGATATCTCGTGCCAGGGTAAAGAGGGATCCAGTAGCCTTGGCCGTGTTTAAATCGTCGTCCATGGCGTCTATAAACGCGGTCTTTTCCGATCGGATCTTTTCGTCGAAGGCCGGATCTTTTCCCCCTTCCATATCGCCCTTGAGCAGTTGTTCCATATGGTCGCGAACGCCGTAAAGACGATCTAACCCGGCCTTAGTTTGTTCCATGGCGTCGTAGGAATAGTTAATGGGGCTCCGATAGTGGGCGCTTAAAAGGAAGAAACGCAGCACTTCCAAATCGAATACATTGGCCACTTCCCGCACCGTAAAGAAATTCCCCAAGGATTTGCTCATTTTCGTTCCGTCTACGGTAATCATGCCGTTGTGGAGCCAGTAATTGGCAAATGTCTTGCCCGTAAGGGTTTCCGACTGGGCGATTTCGTTTTCGTGGTGGGGAAATTGCAAATCTTCCCCGCCGGAGTGAATGTCGATGGTTTCGCCCAAGAGAGTTTTCGCCATGACCGAGCATTCCAAATGCCAACCCGGCCGACCGTCGCCCCAGGGGCTTTCCCAGAAGGGTTCTCCTTCTTTTTTTCCCTTCCATAAAACGAAGTCTCCGGGATTTTTCTTTTCACTGTTCACTTCGATGCGGGCACCGCTTTGCAGCTCGTCGATGTTTTTTCCGGAAAGCTTTCCGTAATCTTTGGCCTTGGAAATGTCGAAGTATACGTCCCCGTTTAAGGGATAGGCCACGCCCTTGTCCACCAGGCCTTGGATAAATTCCAACATGGGCTGAATAAATTCCGTCGCCCTGGGATTGGTGGTCTTATAGGTGTAGAGGTTCAAGCCATTGGCGTCTTGCATAAATTCCCCGATGTAGCGATCGGCTATGGCGGCGACGGTGGTATTTTCTTCCTTTGCACGATTAATGAGCTTGTCGTCGATATCCGTAAAGTTTACGACGAAACGGACGTCGTAGCCTTTGTAAATAAAATAGCGGCGCAAGGTATCGAAAACTACCAAGGGGCGGGCGTTTCCCACGTGGATAAAGTTGTACACGGTGGGTCCGCAGTTGTACATGCGCACCTTATTTTCTTCGATGGGCACGAATTCCTCTTTTTTTCTGGTCATGGAATTAAATAACTTCACGGCTCTTCCCCTTTCTCACCTTAAATGTCAAAGTAATAGCTGTTTTCCAATTTGTCACGGATGGCGGCCAAAATATTGCCGAAGTCTTCATCTTGAATAAACAAGACGTCCAAATCCCGTTTTCTTACTCCGTCGCGAATGCGCTTTACATCCGCCGGGCGCACGGAATTCAGGTAGACGAGGACTAAATCCGCTCCGTTTAAATTACTTTCGATGTTTTCTCTCGAAATCTCTTCCACGTGAACCACGTCGCTTCCACCGTTCTTTAAGGCTTTTACGTGTTCCGTCACTACGCTTCCCTTGCCGAAAACCGCAAGTTGCAACTGTTCGAGAAAGTCATCGTCATCTAAAACCGGCGCCGCGTCGTTGCCGTAGGTCGACGTAAGGACATTGTCTCCATCCATGTTGTGGATCCAAATGACCCGTCCCCCTTCGGGATCCCGTTGCCAATAGGCGTAATCCACAATGTCGCCTTCGCCCACGTTCAGATTCCCCATACTCACATCTTCCAGGTTCACGCGCATTACGCCGTCTTCCCCTTCCCCTTCGATGTAGAGGCCGCGGAAGGTGGGGTCGTAGAGTACCCGAGCGTAGGAGATGACCCGGCGTTCGCTTTCGACGGCTTCGTCGGATTTTTCCAAAAGTTCGTAATTATAAATGTTTTTCAGGTGATTATTGTTGTAAACCTGTTTAATTACTTTGGCACGAACCTCGTCCCCTTCGCCGATATTTTGCAGACGCAAGACTTTTTCGGGAATAAAGACGTTTTCGTCGCCCAAAGTGCCGCCGCCTAAACGCAAGTGCACGCGGCCCACGTAATACTCGTCTTCATCGGCCTGGGCGGAGCTGTCGCCCCTATAGTTCGATTCCGTTTCAATTTCCAACAACAGCTCCATTAAATCGAAGAGCTTTTCCATGCGGCTGCGGCGTTCAAACACGGTTTCTACGGCAATTCCGTCGATACAAGATTTCATCTCGTTTTTAATTTCGTTTACCATATAATTTTTGTTCATTTGTTCTTTCTCCATTTCTTTTATTTACTTTATTTATTTTATCACGTCACGGCTTTTAACTCCACCGAAGGCCGTTCTTTCTCCGGAACTTTACACGATGACAAAAAAACGGGTCCGCTTTCCATACTTATAAAAAAATCCCCTTACCCGTGGGGTAAAGGGATGGAGGTCTTCTTCGGATTACATCATACCCATGCCGCCGCCCATGCCGGCTGCGCCGAGGTCGGGGGTATTTTCTTTAATATTGGCCACGGCCGCTTCCGTCGTAAGGAGCATACCGGCCACGCTGGCTGCGTTTTGAAGGGCACTTCTGGTTACTTTGGTCGGATCAACGATCCCTTCGTCGATCATGTTCACGTACTTGTCGTTGTAAGCGTCGTAACCTACGCCGATTTTTTCACCCTTCACCCGTTCCACGATGACGGAACCTTCGGCACCGGCGTTTTCCGCAATTTGACGGAGAGGTTCTTCCAATGCGCGGAGAATGATCATCATGCCGGTTTTTTCGTCGCCTTCGCCTTTTTCGGCCAACGCTTCGACACTGCCGATGCAGTCTACGAGAACGACGCCGCCACCGGGAACGATGCCTTCTTCCACGGCCGCACGAGTGGCCGCCAGGGCGTCTTCAATGCGGAGCTTGCGTTCTTTCAACTCGATTTCCGTAGCCGCGCCGACTTGGATCACGGCGACGCCGCCGGAGAGTTTGGCCAGGCGTTCTTGTAATTTTTCGCGATCGAATTCGCTTTCCGTTTCTTCGATTTGAGCGCGGATTTGGTTGATTCTGTCGTCGATGGCGCTTCGTTCCCCTGCACCGCTGACGATTACGGTCTTGTCTTTTTCGACGCGGACTTTTTGTGCCCGACCAAGCATATCTACGGTAGCTTCTTTAATATCTAAGCCCAAGTCTTCGGTAATGACCGTGCCTCCCGTTAAAACGGCGATGTCTTGAAGCATTTCTTTTCTGCGATCGCCATAGCCCGGCGCCTTGACGCCTACGACGTTTAAGGTCCCGCGGAGTTTGTTGACGACGAGAGTTGCCAGGGCTTCCCCTTCAATGTCGTCGGCGATTAAGAGGACGGGGCGGGATTCTTTAAGGATTTGTTCCAGGACGGGGAGAATATCTTGAATATTCGTAATCTTCTTATCGGTAATTAAGATGTAGGGATCGTCCAGCTCGGCCACGCGTTTTTCCGGGTCGGTAACCATGTAGGGGCTCAGATAGCCGCGGTCAAATTGCATCCCTTCGACGACGTCCAGTTGGGTGCCCATGGAACGGCTTTCTTCTACGGTGATAACGCCGTCCTTGCCGACTTTTTCCATGGCTTCGGCGATGAGTTCACCAATGCGTTCGTCGGCAGCGGAAATAGCGGCGACATTTGCGATGGAGGTGGAATTGTCTACCGGAACGGAGAATTTCTTCAATTCTTCTACGACGGCATCCACGGCTTTTTTAATGCCCTTTTGAAGAACCATGGGGTTAGCGCCGGCGGCCAAGTTCTTTAAACCTTCGCGAATAATGGCTTGGGCGAGCAAGGTGGCGGTGGTGGTGCCGTCGCCGGCCACGTCGTTGGTCTTAGTGGCCACTTCTTTGACCAGTTGTGCCCCCATGTTTTCGAAGCGATCTTCCAATTCGATTTCACGAGCAATGGTAACCCCGTCGTTCGTAATCAGCGGCGCGCCGAATTCTTTGTCTAAAACCACATTCCGACCCTTGGGTCCCAAGGTAACTTTTACCGTATCCGCCAATTTGTTGATGCCGCCGACAAGGCCTTCGCGAGCGTCTGCGCTGAATTTAACTTCTTTTGCCATAGTATCTCCTACTTTCTGTTATTTCTCTTCGTTTTTTCTTAATTTAATTTAGCGAGCAGGTCTTGGTATTTTAAGACGATGACTTTTTCGCCGTCGACTTCCACTTCGTTGCCTGCGTATTTACTGTAAATAACTTTATCGCCCTCGGCTACGTCACAATGGACTTCTTCGGAATGTTTTAATTCTTCGCTTACGGCGAGAACCGTCGCCACATTGGACTCTTCTTTTGCGGAATCCGGCAGGACGATGCCGCTTGCCGTGACGTTTTCCTTTTCTATTTTTTGAATAACAACACGTTCTCCTAATGGTTTAATCGTCATGATATACCTACCTCCTAAAAAATAATATCAGCACTTACATTTGTTGAGTGCTAGCCTTCCCTATTATGATACCACACTTTCGCGAGTTGTAAACCGTTTCGACGGAATTATTTCTCTTAAAAACGAGGTGCATCGCGCCCTGTGCGCCTGTTTCTCTTTCTCAACCGGGCACTACATATAGATAATTTTTCCGCACATCTTCCTTTTATCTCCAATATGTAGTATAATCGCTTTGGTTGAGTTAATAACTCCCTTTCACTTACATCGTAGCCTTCGGGCTGTTATAAAAATTTTTGTACAGGAGGATAAAATGAACAAGCTGGAAATTTTAAAGCGCAACGGCGAGGCCGCCGCCTTCGACCGAGAAAAAATCGTCGTGGCCATTAAAAAGGCCATGGATTCCCCTACGGGCTTTTATGTAGAGGATCAGGCCGAAGCGGTCGCAAAGGAAATCGAAGACGAAATTTTACAGGGTCATCTTTCCTCCACCGTACGGCAAGTAGAAAAGCGGGTCTTTGAAAAGTTAATCGAAAAAAGCAACATCGCTACAGCCAAGGCCTACGAGTCTTACCGCTCAGTACAGTCTTTTAAGCGGGAAAATAACTCCACGGACTCCTCCATCGAAAGCCTTCTTACTTATTCCGACGCGGATTTAATGGACGAAAACTCCAATAAAAACGCCGTCGTGGTTTCCACACAACGGGATCTGATCGCCGGGGAGGTGTCCAAGGACATTACCCGCCGCCGCATTTTACCCACCGACATCGTCACCGCCCACGATTCCGGCGCCATCCACGTCCACGACATGGATTACTACATTCAGCCTATGTTCAATTGCTGCCTGATCAACTTGGAAGATATGTTGAAAAACGGCACGGTCGTCAACGGCAAAATGATCGAATCGCCGAAGAGTTTTCAAACGGCCTGTACCATTACCACACAAATCATCGCCCAAGTGGCTTCCGGCCAATTCGGCGGCCAATCCATTAACGGAATTGACCGCATTTTGGCTCCCTACGTGCGCCGCAGCTACGAAAAATATTTAAGCGCCTCCATTTCCGAACAGCTGGATATTTATGGCCTGGAAAAGGCGGACATGGAAAAGGCGAAAAAAGTGGCTTGGCAACGCACGAAACGGGAAATTAAATCGGGCGTACAAACCATTCAATACCAAATCAACACCCTCATGACCACCAACGGACAAGCACCCTTCGTTACCTTGTTTATGTACTTCGATCCCGACAGCGAATACGCCTACGAGGCATCGTTGATCACTGAAGAAATTCTTCGCCAACGGATTGACGGCATTAAGAACAAACAGGGGGTCAAGGTCACTCCGGCGTTCCCCAAGCTGATCTACGTCTTGGACGAGCACAACATTCACGAAGACAGCCCCTACTACTATCTGACGCGCCTCGCCGCCGCCTGTACGGCGAAACGTATGTATCCGGACTACATCTCCGCAAAGAAGATGAGAGAAATCTACGAAGGCAATGTGTTCGCTCCCATGGGCTGCCGCTCCTTCCTCCCCCCTTGGAAAGACGAAAAGGGCAATTACCAATTCGACGGCCGCTTTAACATGGGCGTGGTGAGCGTTAATTTAGTGCAAATCGGCATTTTGGCCGGCCACGACGAAGATGCCTATTTCGAACTTTTAAACAAGCGCTTAGAACTGGTGAAAAAGGCGCTCCTCATTCGCTATGAACGCTTAAAAGACGTGACCAGCGACGTCTCCCCTATTCACTGGCAAGACGGTGCCATCGCCCGACTGGAACCCGGTGAAAAAATCACGAAGTATCTGGAAGGCGGCTACTCCACTCTGTCCTTGGGCTACATCGGCCTTTACGAAGCCACGAAATGCGTCGTCGGCACCTCCCACACCACAGAAGAAGGCCACGCCTTCGCCATGCGCGTTATACACGCCTTACGAGACGCCGTAGACCGCTGGAAAAAAGAAACAGGTATCGGTTTTGCCCTTTACGGCACGCCGGCGGAATCTTTGACCCATCGCTTCTGCTCCATCGACAAGGCCACCTTCGGCGAGATCGAAGACATTACGGACAAAGGTTACTACACCAACAGCTACCACGTAGACGTGCGAGAAGAAATCAACGCCTTCGATAAATTCGACTTCGAAAGTGAATTCCAAAAAATTTCCACCGGCGGTTGCATCAGCTACGTGGAAATCCCCAACATGACCAACAACATCGATGCGGTCATGACCATGGTTCGCTACATTTACGACCATATTTCCTACGCGGAATTTAATACGAAATCCGACTACTGCCACGAATGCGGCTTCGACGGCGAAATCGTCGTAAACGACGACGGGGATTGGGAATGCCCCCAATGCGGCAATAAGGACCGCAATAAACTGACGGTCATTCGCAGAACTTGCGGCTATTTAGGGGAAAACTTCTGGAACGAAGGTCGGACGAAAGAAATCGACGCCCGCGTCCTGCACATTTAATATGAACTACGGTCACTACGCACAAATTCGCCCCTTGGACGTGGCCAACGGCCCGGGCATCCGCGTGTCGGTCTTCGTCACCGGCTGCAGCAGGGGGTGCAAAAACTGCTTCAACGAAATTTACCAGGATCCCGCCTATGGCGAACCTTGGACCGACGAAACCACGAAGACCCTAATCGCCTATTTGAGCCGCCCGGAAGTTGCGGGACTCACCCTTCTAGGCGGCGAACCTATGGAAAACACATGGCTGCGCCGGGTTTTGACGGATGTAAAAAAACAAATCCCGACCTCCGTGTGGATTTATTCCGGCTACACTTTTGAAGAGATCCTCACCGATCCCGAAAAAGTAAAGCTGTTGGAACTCTGCGATGTCCTCGTAGACGGCCCCTTTGTAGAGGCGAAGAAAAATTTAAAACTCGCCTTCCGGGGCAGCGAAAACCAGCGCATTCTAGACATCCAAAAAAGCCTAAAAGCCCATACCGCTATAAAAAAAGAGAGAGACGACTAAGTCTCCCTCTTTTTTATTTACATCACAATCCCCATAATCGCCCGCAAAATCACCGTTATCGCAAAGGCCGGAAGCATATTGGCGATGGGGATCTTTTTTATGTCCATAAGACCCAGACCGATGGCAAAGACCATAATCCCGCCGACGGAAGTGACATCCGCCACCAGGGCGTCGGAAATGTACGGGGCGATGGCTCCGGCCATAAGAACTAGGCTTCCTTGATAGACCAAAAGGGGCAGGGCCGAAAAGCTCACGCCGATTCCCAAAGTCGCCGCCATCACAAGAGCCGTCAGCCCGTCCAGGACACTCTTGACGAACAAGGTGTCGTTGTCTCCGGAGATGCCGGCTTGCAGGGAACCGACGATGGCCATAGAGCCCACACAAAAGAGCAGGCTCGCCTGAATGGCCGCCGCCATGGGCCCGGCACTTTCCTTCTCCGACTTTTTAAAGTACTTGTCGATCCGATCGCCGAATCGGAGAAGGGCTCCGTCGATATCCAAGGCGGCACCGATCCCCGTTCCCACCGCCACCGACACAATGACCACGATAAATTGATCGGCCTTCATTCCCATTTGCAGACCCATGATCGTAGCGCTGAGCGCCAGAACCGCCATAACCTCATCCTGCACCTTTGCCGGAATACGACTGCCAATAAAAACGCCTAAAAAAGAGAGCACAAGCACGGCTCCCACATTGGCCA
The DNA here is from genome assembly GCA_023393815.1 of Bacillota bacterium. Lineage (GTDB taxonomy): Bacteria > Bacillota > Clostridia > Tissierellales > Peptoniphilaceae > Aedoeadaptatus. Next base: position 13,314 of record JAEXBU010000049.1, read on the forward strand.
ACACGCCGATCATTTCTTCCTCCTCTGATCCATAAACAGTAGCTGCTGCACATAGCCCGCCCGGTCGCCGAAACGCTTTACGGCGTAATCCGACGCCGCCTCCCGGGTAGGAAACTCGCCGAATCGATCCATCGCGCGGGCAATCCACACGTCCACGGGAAAGGCGTCTTTTTTCCCGTAGCCGAAAAGCAAAATGCAGTCAGCCACTTTGGGACCGACGCCTTTCAGCTCCATCACATACTTTTTCGCCTCTTTATAAGGCAGGCTGTAGGGCACATATAAATCCCATTCCCCGGTCGCCACCTGCCTCGCCGATCCGATTAAATACTCGTCCCGGTACCCCGCCCCCAGCAATCGAAGTTCTTCTTTCGACAAGTCGGCCATCACTTCCGGCTTCGGCAGGGCGTACGCGGTGATCCCACCGTAGGTATCGAGCTTTCTTCCATACGTCTTCGACAGAGCCAACACGCTCTTTCGAATGCGAGACAGGTTGTTGTTCGAGGACAAAATAAAACCTACGATCGCTTCCCAAGGACACTGCCTTAAAATTCGAAGAGAGAGGAAATCTGAAAGATCCTTTAAATCCTCCGACGTTTGAACCATCCGAGCCGCAGCGGCGTAATCGGTCTTTTCGTCGAAAAAATCCTCCGCCCGGTCTTTGTCTCCTCGAATGAGAAGACCCTCCTTCAGAAAAAAGACCTCTTCCCCGTTGGTAGCGGCGAGAACCGATCCCTCTTCCTCCCAATGATGAAATTGTCCGCTCTTTATGGTCATGACGGGATCAAACACGAGGCACTTCCTTTCAAAAAAAGAAGAACGAGGATGCGCCCCGCTCTTCCTTCGATCTACTTATCCTATTTATCAGCGATTGCCCTCGGTTAAATAATAACTTAAGGTTAGAAGGCTGTCCGTTAAACGGATATTTTCCACGATCACGTCCTCCGGCGCTTCCAAATCTTCCGGCGCGAAGTTCCAAATGCCGCGGATACCCGCATCCACCAGTCGATCGGCGATGGCTTGGGCTCCTTCTTTCGGCACGGTTAAAATGGCGACTTCCACTTCCCCGTGCTCCTTCATAAACTGTTCCAATTCGTCCACGGGGCGAACCACGTGATGACCTACGGAGGTTCCTATAACCCGCTCATCCTTATCGAACATAGCGACGATTTCGAATCCGCTGTCCAAAAAGCCCTTGTAATTGCTAATAACCGAACCCAATCGCCCGGAACCGATTAGGATGGTCTTGTAAATCGTAGGAATTCCTAAAATATTTTCGAGCTCGCTCTTTAAGACGGCTACCTTATAGCCGTAGCCTTGTTGGCCGAAACCGCCAAAATTATTTAAATCTTGACGAATTTGCGACGCCGTAAACCCCGTCAAGTCACTTAATTCTTGAGAAGAAATACGGTCTTCGCCCCGACTGTGCAATTCACTTAAGTATCTATGATATTTCGGAAGTCTTCGAATGACCGTTTCTGAAACTTTTCCTTTACGCATTGCCAATGTAATCACCTTTCAATGTATCATTTATATAATAATGATACTTATTTGTCTAATACCCAAGTCCTAGTATACAGAAAATTTCAAGTATTGAAAAGCCTTATTCCGCGATTTTGACGACTTTTTCTCTCCGTCCATTTCTGCTATGATACGTTTAAGGAGGAGAGGCACTTGGCAATCGTATCGGCACAGAGTTTAGAAAAGACATTTTATATCGACCCGATTTTAGAAGACGTGGGCTTTTTAATCGAAGCCGGGGAAAAAATCGGGCTCATCGGAAACAACGGCAGCGGCAAAACCACCCTCATGTCTATATTGGCCGGGGAACTGACTCCGGATCGAGGCAACATTTCCACCTCAAAGGGCTTGGAAGTAGGCTACTTGGCGCAACACGTATCCGTAACCGAAGGGGCAAGCATTTACGACGAATGCATGGCCTCTTTTCAAGCAGTGATTGATCTGGAGGAAAAAATCCGGGCCATGGAGGTAGAGATGGCGCACCTGGAGGGCACGGATTTGGAAGAACACATTGCACGGTACCAGGTCTTGGTGGATCGCTACGAAAAAAGCGGCGGCTACAGCCGCGAAAGCGCCGTCACGGGCGCCCTTCGTGGATTGGGCTTTTCCGAGGCGGACATGGACCGTAGGGCCGACAGTCTCTCCGGGGGGCAAAAATCCCGCCTGGCCCTTGCGAAACTTCTGCTTCACGAGCCGGACCTTCTCCTATTAGACGAACCCACCAACCATCTGGACATGGATTCCATCGCCTGGTTGGAAAAATTCTTAAAGACCTTTAAGGGGGCCGTGGTAGTGATCAGCCACGATCGCTACTTTCTCGATGCCTTCGTCGATCGCATCCTCTACTTAAACCGAGGCCATGTAAAAAGTTACCAGGGTAATTACACCAACTTTGTCCGCCGCAGACAAGAAGAGCGTGAACAAATGCGCCACGCCTACGTTATGCAGCAAAAAGAAATCAAGCGACAAGAGGACATGATCAAACGCTACGCCTCGTGGAACCGAGAAAAAAGCGTTCGCGCCGCCCGGAGCAAACAGAAGCAGCTGGATAAAATGGAACGTCTGGAAGATGTGAAGGACGAAAAGTCCTTGCATCTGACCTTCGAGCCGGCCACGGAAAGCGGACGGGATGTACTTTCGGTGGAACACCTGTCCAAGTCTTTCGGTGAAAAACAAAT
>JAEXBU010000068.1 GCA_023393815.1 Bacillota bacterium
GCTCGAGGTTTTTGAAGACTTACGCTACAGATTCCAGGATGTAGCGCAGACCCTCAGAGATCGCGGTGAAAATTTTGACGACGATCCCCAGCGTTTACAGGAAGTCACGGAACGTCTCGATGCCATCAATCGCATCAAACGAAAATATGGCGACAGTTACGAGAAAATTCAAGCTTTTTTGGGGGAAAGTCGCGATCGGCTGGCCTTTATCGACGATTACGAACGCATAGTAGGGAAGATGAAGACCGAGTTGGCATCGAAATACGAAGCGGCAACGGCACTGTCTTTGAAACTAAGAGAGAGACGCATAGAGGCCGCGCGGCGCTTAACACATCGCATGGCCGGAGAAATGGAAGAGCTGGATATAAGAGGCGCGGCGTTTCAGGTGGATTTTAGTGAAAAGCCCCTTTCCTACGACGGACTGGACGGGATCCGCTTTCTTATTGCAACCAACAAAGGCGAAGATCTGCAACCTATGGCCGATATTGCTTCCGGAGGGGAAATCAGCCGTATCTTTTTAGCTTTTATCAGTATTTTTTCCGAATTGGATGCGCGTGAAATTTTAGTTCTCGACGAAGTGGATACGGGCATGAGCGGGAAGACGGCAAAAGTTGTTGCTGAAAAAATGAAATGCCTGTCGAAGGATCGGCAACTGATCGTCGTCAGCCACTTGCCTCAAGTGGTCGCCCGAGCCGATCGCCAATACCGCATTCAAAAGTGCGAGGAGGCCGGGCGTACGGTTTCTTACGTGCAGGAATTAAATGAAGATGAGCGTGTCGCCATGTTGGCCACAATGATTAGCGGAGAGGACACGGAAAAGACGAGAGAGACGGCGCGTGAAATGCTGCAAAACCGAATGTAGGAGGTTCTATGATTTCTGAAGAGCGTATTATTCGCAGTGAAAAAATATATGAAGGTAAGGTCGTTACATTGCGTTGCAACACAGTGGAATTGGACGGCCAACGTTACGGGAAAAGAGAAGTCGTGGAACACGCCGGCGGTTGCACTATGGTGGCTCTATGTAAGGGTGGGAAAATTCCCTTCGTACGGCAATATCGCATCGCCACGAAAAAATATTTGCTCGAACTTCCGGCCGGCCTCATCGAACACAATGAAAATCCTATGAAGGCCGCCATCCGCGAATTGGCCGAAGAGACGGGGCTGGTGGCGGAATCTGCCGAGTTTTTATTGGAAGCGTACACGTCACCGGGCTTTACCAATGAAAAAATCCATATTTTTTACTGCGAAAATCCCACGCCCGGTGAAAAGCACTTGGACGAAACCGAAGATTTGGAAGTGGTATACATGGATTTGAACGAAGCCTTGCGTATGATAAAGCTGGGCGAAATCACCGACGCGAAAACTATTATCGGGCTATATGCAGTAAAAGAAATGAGAGATAAAGATGGATCAAACGATTAAATACTTAAATAAATATGTGAACGTGAAGCCGGAGATCGGCATCATTTTAGGAAGCGGATTGGGCGATTTTGCCGAAACCATCGAACATGCCGTAGTCATCGACTATAAGGATATTCCCGGATTTAAACAATCCACCGTTCAAGGGCATAGTGGGCAACTTATTTTCGGTACCTTGGCGGGAAAGAATGTCGTGGCAATGAAGGGGCGCATTCACTTTTATGAAGGTGTGGACATAGATGATGTAGTCTTTCCCACGAAGGTTTTATGTGAGCTGGGCATTACAACATTAATCGTCACCAATGCAGCCGGCGGAGTAAACGAAGGTTTTCGTCCGGGTGATTTAATGATTATTACCGATCACATTAATTTTAATGGAAAGAATCCTCTGATCGGACCAAACGATGGCAAGGGCGAACGCTTCCCGGATATGTCCTACGCCTACGATCCGAAGATGGCAGGGAAAGTTGCGGAGATTGCCGAATCATTAAAGATTAAGCATCAGTCGGGCGTCTATATGTACATGACCGGACCCAGCTACGAAACGCCGGCGGAAGTGCGCATGGCGCGCATATTGGGCGCAGATGCTGTAGGTATGAGTACGGTGCCGGAAGTGATTGTCGCGAACCATCGCGGCGTCAAGGTGATCGGCATTTCGTGTATTACCAACATGGCTGCGGGTATTTTGGATCAGCCATTGGAGCACGAAGAGGTCATTGCGATTTCCGCTCGCGTGGCGGATGACTTTCAGGCCTTGGTTACGAGAACCATAGAGGCGATTTAATATGAGCGTATTGGAAGTCATCGAAAAGAAAAAGCACGGCGAGCGCTTAAGTGCCGCCGAGATTCATAAAACGGTCGAAGACTATGTCGCCGGGGCTGTGAAAGATTACCAAATGAGCGCCCTTTTAATGGCGATCTACTTTTCCGGGATGGATCGGGAAGAAATCGTGCAATTGACCCGCGCGATGATCGCATCCGGCGACACGGTGGATCTTTCGTCCATAGAAGGCGTAGTGGTGGATAAGCACTCCACCGGCGGCGTGGGCGATACAACGACCTTGGTCGTGGGGCCTTTATTGTCCGCCTACGGTCTGCCTTTCGGGAAAATGAGCGGGCGCGGACTGGGTCATACGGGGGGAACCTTGGATAAATTGGAATCGATCCCGGGCCTTTCTGTAGATCTGAGCATGGATGCTATTGTCGCATCGACCAATGCTGTCGGCATGGCCATTGCCGGGCAGACGGCCAACATTACACCGGCCGACAAAAAACTGTATGCCCTTCGCGATGCTACGGCGACGGTGGATTCCATTCCTCTCATCGCATCCAGTATTATGAGTAAAAAGCTTGCGATCCATGGAGATTGTCTCTTACTAGACGTAAAGGTAGGCGATGGCGCCTTTATGAAGGACGTTGAATCGGCCATGATATTGGCAAAAACCATGGTAGGTATCGGCGAAAGTTTCGATCGAAAAACCTTGGCTATTTTGACGCGCATGGAAGAGCCCCTGGGACGAGCCGTGGGAAATGCTTTGGAGGTAAAAGAAGCGATCGACACGTTAAAGGGCAAGGGCCCCGAGGACTTGACGGAGCTTTGCCTTTACCTTTCCACCAAATTAATTCAACTGGCGGAAGGCGGAGAGGAGTCCGCCATTCGCAAAGAGGTGGAAGCTCTTCTCGAAAGTGGGAAGGCTCTGGAAAAATTTAGAGCTTTTATAAAGAATCAAGGGGGCGACGACCGCGTGATCGACGATCCGACGGTGTTCCCGCAAGCGGAACGAACCATGGATATTGTAAGCGAGGAAGAAGGCTACGTTCGCTGCCTGCCGGCACAAGCCGTGGGAATTATCTCCAGAGATCTCGGTGCCGGCCGCGTAAGTATGGACGATGTCTTGGATATGGCGGCGGGTGTCTATCTTCACAAAAAAAGAGGAGACTATGTTAAAAAAGGCGAAGTGCTCGCGACATTCTACGGCGCAAAGGATCGTCCGATGGATGAATTGGCCGAGCGCTTTCAATCCATTCTTGTCCTCTCTCCCGAGAGGGTTTCTGTAGATACGCTTATTATCGATGAGGTTGCCCATGGATATTAGTACCTATATTTGGTCGATCCCCGCGCTCGTAATCGCGATCGTCGGTCACGAAATCGGTCACGGCTACGTGTCCTATTTGTTAGGAGATGAAACGGCGAAGCGAGACGGGCGGTTGAGCCTAAATCCGCTGGATCATATTGATCCCATAGGCCTTTTGTTTATGATCGTCTTTCGTTTCGGCTGGGCAAAGGCTGTGCCGATTAATCCCTCCTATTACAAGAATAGAAAAGTGGGGACGATTCTCGTGTCTCTTGCCGGCGTTATGGTGAATTTTATCTTTGCCATAATCGGAGCACTCCTTTTCGTGTGGACCTCGAAGCACCAATTCGTCATTAGCAATTTCTTTTTGCATTTTCTTTGGTATAATACCATGCTCGGCGTTTTCAACCTGGTGCCTCTGCCGCCTCTCGACGGATCCAAGGTGTTGGCATCTTTACTGCCCGCAAAGACAGAATTTTTCTTTTACCAATATGAAAAATACTTCTACTGGATCTTGTTTTTAGGCGTCGTCACCGGAGTCATCCCTCGCATTATCGGTCCAGTCGTAGAAGGCCTTATCGATCTTTTCGTCCAAGTAGGCGTTTCTCTCGTTCCATGAGTTACGAATTTGTCTATGGCTCTTTTTCCGGGCCGATGGAAGTGCTTTTGGAACTCATAAAAAACCGCGAGATGGATATTTACGACATTCAGATTCATGTCCTCGTTGATGATTTTATCGCTTACATCGACGGAATGAAGGGACCGGTATTGGATTCTATCGCCGATTTTCTCGCCATGGCGAGCTACCTTTTGGCGATAAAAAGCCGTATGCTTCTTCCGAAGCCTGTATTAGAAGAAGGAGAAGAGGAAGAAGATCCACGGGCGGGGCTCGTGGAGCGGATTGTCGAGTACAAGCGCATCAAAGCGGCGAGCCTGTTACTAGACGAAATGGCCGCGTATGAGGGCGGAGCCATTTACAAAAAGCAAGAGGATTTTTCCGATTTTACCGACGAGGAGCTCTTGGCCGAAGGAAACGCGGATCGCCTTGCCGAGGCGTTTAAAGAGGTCATGTTGCGCTTTGAAACGCACGAAGCGGCGCAGAGATCCTTGGAAAAAATTCCTGCCGCCGAGTTTAGTTTCAAACAGGCCACGGAAAAGATCGAGGCGGCCTTTTGCCGTTGGAAATGCCCCCGCTTTTTGCATATGATGGAAGATGCGAAAAGCCGAATCGAGATCGTTACGGTTTTTCTCGCCTTGTTGGAGCTTATGAAGCTACAAAAGATTACATGTAGGCAAGAGGGAAACGATATTGTGCTTACAAAAAGAGGAATGGCTCATGGAACTGAAAGCTAAAGTTGAGGCATTGCTGTTTGCCTGGGGCGATCCCCTGTCCGAAAAAGATATGCAGGACGCACTAAATGTCACGGCGATAGAACTTCGTCGGGCGCTGAGCGAATTGGATAAGGAACTTTCAGGGGAAGGTCGAGGGTTGCGCCTGATGAATGTCCGGGATACCTATCAACTTTCTACAAAGCCGGAGTTGTTCGATGCAATCGCTGCATTTGCGAAAAAGAGTCGGACGAAGAGCTTGTCCAACGCGGCTCTGGAAACATTGTCCATCGTAGCCTACAAACAGCCGGTGTTAAAGTCCGAGATCGAAGATATTCGTGGCGTCCGCTGTGATCAAGTGTTGAAAAGCCTGGAGAAGATCCATTTAATTACTGTGTTGGGGCGCATGGAAATTCCGGGAAGGCCGAAAGTGTACGGCACGACAGATACATTTTTACGAAAGTTCGGTTTGTCGGGCTTGGAGGAGCTACCGGAAGCAAGAGTGGAAGAAGGGACAGAAGAATCATGAGTCTTCAAAAATATATGGCCCATGCCGGCGTCGCCAGTCGCAGAAAATGCGAAGAGATTATCGATGCGGGACGCGTTAAGGTAAACGGAGAGACCGTTGCGAGCCAAGGTCGCCAAGTGGGAGAAGGAGACAAGGTTACCGTCGATGGAAAACTCTTGCGAATGCCAAAAGCCAATCATTATGTCTTATTAAACAAGCCGCGCGGTGTAGTATCTACGGTGGATGATAACAAATGTCGAAAAACCGTCTTGGATATTGTTCCAACGCGCAAAGGCCAGCGGCTTTACCCTGTAGGGCGGTTGGACATGGATTCCTCCGGCCTGTTATTGTTGACCGATGACGGAGAGCTGACCCAGCGCTTGCTTCACCCGAAATACGAACTGGAAAAGACCTATCGTGTGACTGTGCGTGGCATCGTAGACGAAAAGACGGTAAAAAAACTGTCCTCCGGAATTTTGTTAAGCGACGGTATGACGGCACCGGCAGAATTCAAAATTTTAGAACATAGAAATGCGAAAACACGGCTGGAATGTATCATACATGAAGGACGCAATCGGCAAATACGACGTATGTTTGAAGCGGTCGGCGCGGAAGTGGTTGAATTGGAACGCATACAAATGGGGCCATTAAAGTTGGGCCATTTGGGAAAGGGCGAATACCGTCCTCTAAAAGAAAAAGAAATTCGGATGTTAAAGTCATGGAAGTAATGGCTGCATCCGCCGTCGCCTGGTCCCATGCCGTGTTGGATCGCTTTTTAGAAGAAACGGACATAGCCGTCGACTTAACCGCAGGCAACGGGAAGGACACTTTGTTTTTAGCGTACCGCGCACGGTATGTGGTGGCGATGGATATTCAGGAAGCTGCGATTGAAAAGACGAAAGGGCTGATGGATGAACGAAAGGTTCATAATGTTCGCCTAATCCACGATTCTCACGAAGCACTGGAAAGCTATGTAACCGTCCGAGAAGTCGACGCCTTTGTTATGAACCTGGGCTATCTTCCCGGCGGCGACAAAACCATCACTACGACCTGGGCTTCTACGGAGCGGACGCTGCGGACAATTTTGGCTTCTATGAAGTCCGGAGCCATCATCAGCCTTTCCATTTACCCCGGTCATGAAGCGGGAAAAGTGGAAAGCCGAGGTATCGATGATATGATCCGCACCCTGGATCAAAAGTTGTACCGCGTAAGTAAAATTCTATTTCCCAATCAACAACATTGCCCGCCTTATTGGGTCGGCATTCAGAGGTGTTAGATGATTCTTGTCATAGGGGGAGGACCCGCCGGAATGATGGCAGCCTTGAAGGCATCGGAGACGGAGAAAGTTACCTTAATCGAAAAAAATGAAAAGCTGGGGAAAAAGCTGTTTATTACAGGGAAGGGGCGTTGTAATCTATGTAACGACTGCGACGATCCCTTTTTCTTCGAAACCCTCAACCGAAATGGAAGTTTTATGTACTCGTCCTATTACAGTTTCACGAATTTTATGCTGAAAGATTTTTTCGAGAGTCGCGGCACAAAACTCAAGGTCGAGCGAGGAGGGCGCGTCTTTCCTGCGAGTGATAAATCATCGGATATTATTAAAACATTGGATAAGGCGCTACAAGAGAACAACGTCGCCGTTCACCTGAATACGGCGGTAAAATCCATTCAAAGAAAGAAAGATGGATTTTGTTTGACGACGAACCGCGGTGAAATTTTCGGGGATCGCGTCATCGTCGCCACCGGCGGGTTGACCTATCGCCTAACGGGTTCCACGGGCGACGGGTATCGCTGGGCGGAAGATTTAGGAATGAATGTAGTGCGACCGATCGCGGGTCTCGTGGGTCTTCGGTTGAAAGAAAATTATTTAGAAACGCTGTCAGGCCTTTCCTTAAAAAATGTGCAGCTGACCGCGTCCGCGGAAAATGGAGAGTTTACCGATTTTGGCGAAATGCTCTTTACCCACTTCGGAATGAGTGGGCCTATTGTCTTAAGTTTGTCGTCAAAAATTAATCGTTCAAAAAACGTGCGTTTGACGCTGGATTTGAAACCCGCCATCGATGCCAATATTTTGGAAAACCGTATTCTACGAGAAGTGCGCGCGCATTCCAATCGTGAAATTCACACGATAATGAAGCAGCTTTTGCCGAATTCCCTGATTTTTCCGGTATTAGATCAGGCACAGGTGCCGAAGGATCTTCCCTCCCATCAGTTGACGACGGCGATGCGCCATCGACTTGTCTCGACCCTTAAGGGATTTCGTCTCCACTACGCCGGCCTCTTCAACGAGAACACGGGGATCGTCACTACCGGCGGTGTGGATGTAAAAGACGTGGATCCATCGACAATGGAAAGTCGAAGGGCTAAGGGAATTTATTTTTGCGGCGAAGTTCTGGATGTCGACGGACCTACCGGAGGATTTAATTTACAGATCGCGTTTTCTACTGGCTATTTAGCCGGTATGTGTGCAGCTCAGGAGGAAAAAAATGAAGACCATTGCGATTGACGGCCCCTCCGGTGCGGGGAAAAGCGCCATTGCACGAGCCTTGGCTATGCGTCTGGGCTACGAGTACATCGATACGGGCGCGTTATACCGCACCATCGCCTACATCGCCGTAAAGGAAGGGGAAAATTTGTCTACGGAAGAGCTGTTGCGCGTCGTGGAGAAAAAGGCCATCGACTACCGAAATGGACAGGTAATTTTAGATGGAGAGGTCTTAAGCGATGCCATTCGCACCGAAGCCATTTCCCAAAAGACGTCGCAATTGTCGAAAGAACCGGCGGTGCGGGACTATCTTTTGTCCCTTCAACGTCATCTCGCCCAAAAAGGCGGATCCGTCATGGAAGGGAGAGACATCGGCACCGTGGTGTTGCCCGAGGCGGATGTGAAGTTTTTTTTAACGGCTTCGGAGGATGAGCGCGCCCGACGGCGCTATGCGCAACGCCTTTCTTTTGGCGAAAAGGTGGATTTAGAGAAAATCAAGAGGGACATTCACGCTCGAGACGAACGGGATAAAAATCGAGAGGTAGCGCCGTTAAAACAAGCGGACGATGCCATTCTCGTGGATTCTACCCATATGACGGAGGACGAAGTTTTGGATACAATGCTGCGCGTAGTGGAGACGAGCCATGTTTTATAGTTTTGTTAAGGGGATTACTGGATGGTTACTGAAAATATTGTATCCGTACGAAGTGCTTAATATGCCGCCTTTGGAGGACAAGGCGTATTTGTTGGTAGCAAATCACAAGAGCAATTGGGACCCTCTCTTTCTTTCTATTTTGTTTCCCAAACAAATTCGATGGATGGCAAAGCGGGAGCTGTTTGAGATCCCCCTATTGAAACAAATTTTACACGGCGTCGGTGCCATTTCCGTAGACCGCGACCATGGCGATGCGAAGAGCACCATCATCGCTATGCGCACTTTGAAAAAGAAGGAAATCATAGGTATTTTTCCCGAGGGCACACGGGTAAAGACCGCTGACTACGACAAAGCGAAGGTCGGAACAATCCTATTAGCGACGCGCACGGGGACTGATGTTCTGCCTGTCTACATCGAAGGGGAGTATAAGCTTTTTCATAAACGACGCTATATATTTAGAGAACCGATCCCCTTCGAAAAAGAAAAGTTGTCGGAAGAAACGTTGCATACCCGTATGCATGCGCTAATGAAGACGATCTATGAAGGGAGAAGCTACCTTGGAAATTCTGTTGAGTGAGTGTTATGGTTTTTGCGGGGGTGTGAAGCGCGCGGTAAATGCCGCTTTTGAGACGGCGGAAACCTACGATGACGTCAAAATATTGGGCGAACTCGTGCATAATGCTCAAGTAAACGATCAATTGCGGGAAAAAGGCGTAGAGCTTATTGACGAAATGCATTTGCCGAGCCATGGGACGGTGATTACGAGAAGCCACGGCACCACGAAGGCAGTGGTGGAAGCCTTAGTCGAGAGGGGAAATCGCATCGTGGATACCACCTGTCCCTTCGTATCGCGAATTTATACAATTGTCGAAGAGAACAACAAAAAGGGAATTCCCGTCGTGATCGTCGGCGACAAGGATCATCCGGAAGTCCGGGGAATTGCTTCCTACGGCGAGGACGTATACATCGTCGCAAGTGAAGAGGAAGTGGAAACTCTACCGCTGAAGGAAAAAAAACAAATCGCCCTTGTTTCTCAGACGACGAATCCCAAGAAAATTGTTGATAATGTGGAAGATCGCCTAAAAGGTGTTTTCACAGGGGAGATTTTAAGGTATAATACCATATGTAAAGCCACAAACGACCGTCAGGATGCCTGTCGCATGTTGGCTACTCATGTGGATTGTATGCTCGTTATAGGTGGTAAGAATAGTGCAAATACGAAAAAACTCGTAAAGATTGCGTCAGAACATTGCGATTATGTTTACCATATTCAAACCATAAATCAACTCGATCTACGTCCATTTAAAAAATTCAATAAAATTGGTATTACCGCCGGGGCATCCACTCCGGATTCGGTAATCAAGGAGGCTGTTAGTAGAATGGATAATATGAATAGGGACGAAATGAACAATGAAATGATGGAGGCCATTGAGAACTCTTTTACGCGCGTGCGTCGCGGGGAAATTGTCGATGGCGAGGTATTATACGTAACCGATGACGAGGTTATGGTTAATATCGGCTACCGCGCGGACGGTATTATCTCCAGAGATGAATTGTCCAACGATCCCAACGTGAAACCGAGTGAAATCTTCAACCAAGGGGATGAGATTCAGGTTTACGTTATGAAAATGGACGATGGAGACGGGAATGTCGTTTTATCCTACAAACGTGTTGAAAACATGAAGGTGTGGGATGAAATGGAAGAAAAATTTGAAAATGGCGAAACGGTTACGGCACACGTTACGAACGTCGTAAAGGGCGGTTTGACCTGCGATGTAGACGGGTTAAATGGATTTATCCCCGCGTCCCATGTATCCGTTCGTTTCCAAAGAGATTTGAGCAAATATGTCGATCAGGACTTAGAATGCGAAATTATCGACTTCGATAAAGGTAGAAGAAAATTTGTCCTTTCCCGTAAGAATATCGAATCGAAGGAAATCGAAGAAAAGCGCAAAGAAGTTTACGGCACCTTGAAAGAAGGCGAATTCATTGAAGGAACCGTTCAACGTCTTACGAATTTCGGTGCTTTCGTCGACGTCGGCGGTGTAGACGGATTAATCCACATTTCCGAACTTTCCTGGAATCGCGTAAAACATCCCAGCGATGTCGTAAGCCCCGGCGAAAGAGTCAAAGTATTGGTTTTAAAAATCGACGAAGAAAAGAACCGCATCGCTCTCGGGTTGAAACAAACGACCCAAAAACCTTGGGATACCTTCGTTGAAACCGTGCAAGTCGGCGACGATGTCAAGGGGACTGTCGTAAATATATTGGACTTCGGTGCCTTTGTTCGTTTGGAATCCGGCGTAGACGGCTTACTGCACGTTTCTCAAATTTCCAGACAGCACGTTGAAAAGCCGTCGGATGTCTTGGAAATCGGTCAAGAAATCGACGTTCGCGTCACCGACATTAACTTCGACGACAAGAAAATTTCTCTTTCCATGAAAGCCCTTCAACCGGGCGGCGAAGAAGAACAAGCTCCTCGCGAAAGAAAGAAAGAGCAAAAGCCCCGTCGCAGAGAACAACCGCAAGTGGAAGCTAAGCCGGAAGAAGAAAGCTTCTCCATGGCGATCGGCGATTTGATCAACTTCGATCAACTGGGAACCGTCGATGCGGAAGAGTCCGAAGACGAAGAATAATTCAGTCAAATGCGCTTTCTAAAGAGAGCGCATTTTTTGTAGGTGCAGGATGACAAAAGAAGCGATTGTTTTAGGTATTTTTCTAGGCCTTCTCATGGCGTGGAAAAAGAAGCGATTTTTAAGTAGACCTCGCTTTAAAAAATTAATCATTGCAGGCACTGGTGCCGTCCTTTTTATAATCTCCTTAAAAATGGCGCCGTCGGTGCCTTTTGTGGCAAGGTACTTTTCCGTTCTCCATTGGCTCTTTTTATTTGTTATGGCCGTAGGCTGTTTGTTCGGCGGCCATTTTGGCTACATCCTAATAGGATCCGGCTTGTTATTGAATGGCCTGGTCGTCGCTTTAAATGGGTATATGCCCGTGGAGGTATCCGCTCTGCTGAAAACCGGCGATTCTAGCGCCCTCACTCTTATAAGCGAAGGACGGGCGATCACCCATGGATTGGCCAACGAGGGGACGCGTCTTCGCTTTTTATGTGATCGCTTCGCGTATTCGTCGGCAATCACGTCGGCGAGGGTCGTAAGTCTCGGCGATGGGATTATTGCCATCGGATTATTTTTATTTGTAGCTAGTGCTGTAACCTATTTGTTTGGAAAGGTGGATCGCCATGAAATGGATAAGTGAAACCTTATCGATGCTACGGATTCAAGACGTCATCGACATCGCCGTTGTTGCGGTGATCATTTATTGGCTTTTCAAGCTGATTAAGGGAACCCGTGCCGAACAGTTAAGTAAAGGGATCGTCGTCGTCTTGGTTCTGACAAAACTTAGTGAAATTCTGCAGATCTATATGCTGAATTACCTGTTAAAAAGTATGTTAACGTGGGGATTCTTAGGCCTGTTTATTGTCTTTCAACCGGAAATACGGCGAGGTTTGGAATTTATCGGGAGGAACAGTTCCATCCGAAAGGGATTCATCTTAACGGGAAAGCGCGACGAATCCACCATTAAGGAAATCATAAGTGCGGTGGCGTCTTTGTCCCGCCAAAAGATCGGCGCGCTGATGGTTATCGAACGAAAGACCGGATTAAACGAGATTATCGAAACGGGTACGAGTATTTACGGAGATCTCTCGTCGGGTCTTTTAATTAATATTTTTATTCCCAATACGCCTCTTCACGATGGTGCCGTGGTAATCAACGGGGATCAAATCGTCTCCGCCGCCTGCTTTTTGCCCTTGACGGAAGAGAAGGGGCTTTCAAAGGAATTGGGAACACGCCACCGCGCGGCCATCGGCATCAGCGAAAAGAGCGATGCCTTTGCCATCGTCGTCAGTGAAGAGACTGGATCCATTTCCGTGGCCGAATATGGGAACATCAATCGCCACTTGGATTTGTCTACATTAGAACAAATGCTTCGGTCGATTTATTTCCCTAAAAGTGACGAGGAGTGAGTGCGATGCATGAAAAACAATTGAATTTTATTGCGAAAAATCGCGATACGATTACGAAAATTTTCTCTCTGATCCTCGCTATCTTGCTTTGGTTCTTTATTATTACAGAAATCGATCCGGTCATAACCAAAGACTTTACGAATGTGGATGTGGAACTTAGAAATCAATCGGCCATGCGAGAAGCGGGTCTAGAACTGTTAAAGAGCGATGCCTATACGACGAGCATCGTCGTATCCGGCAATCGAAGCGCCATTGTCGGTTTAAAAGAAGAAGATATTTCCGCCTACGTGGATTTAGCGGAAGTACAGCCGGGTTCACAGCGACTGCCCATTCATTTTCGTCTATCGGACGACAACGTAAAGATCAAAAAATCCAATCCTACAGCCATAACCGTCGTCGTAGATGAAATGGTCACGATGAAAAAGCCTGTTACGATTACGGCGAAGGGGCAACCCGCTGAAGGCATGGTTTTGGATCGTATTACGGTCAATCAGGATCAAGTCGTCGTAAAAGGGCCGAAGAAGGACGTAGACAAAGTGCATTCCGTATCCGGTTTTATAGCGATCGACGATGCGAAGGAAACCGTCGTGTCGTCCGTAGAACTATTGCCGTTGGATCAAAATAAAAACGTGATCGCAGGACTCGAAATTACGCCGAACACGGTAGGTGTACAGGCCGCGATTTCAAAAGCGAAGAGCGTACCGATCGAAGTCAATTATAAAACGGATGCATCGGCCGATTTCGATCGAGAGCGAGCCATTCTTACTCCCTCGAGTGTCATCATCGCCGGCGATTCCGATGCAATCGACCGCATTGCGAGCCTATCGACTCGTCCGGTTGATCCGAAAGAATTGATGAATACCAATGCGCTGTCCATAGAGTTAGTTGTGCCGGAGGGAGTGCACTTAGTCAATCCGGACGAATCCATCATTCTTCGATATATGAGAAAAGAATCGTCGCGTCGCAGTTTGGAGGTATCGACGGCTCACTTGTCGTTGGAGAAAGGCGCCAATCTTAGTGATTTTAACGTACCGAATAAAATAGATGTAGAGGTCTATGGCGACGCCGGTCTGGTCGAAGCCATACGGAGTAGCGATATTCAACTGACGGTGGATAGGGAAGGAAAAGTAACGGCTAAGGTGCCGAAGGGCCTGGAGATTATTCGCATTACGCCGAAGCGTCTCACGTCCGCATCTTGATTGGCGGCAGGTCTTTTGCTAAAATAAGTGTCTATCACATGAAGAAAAAAGCGAGGAGGTTTTGATGAAATTTTTAGGAGATGGCTTGACTTTCGACGACATTTTGCTTGTGCCTGGATATTCGGAAGTTTTGCCGAACGAAGTGGAATTGAAGACGAAAATTACCGATGCCATTGAATTAAACATCCCCTTAATGAGCGCCGGTATGGATACGGTTACGGAATCGCAAATGGCCATTGCCATGGCTCGGGAAGGAGGCATCGGTATCATCCACAAGAGTATGCCCCTGGAAGCACAGGTAAAAGAGGTGGATCGGGTAAAGCGTTCGGAACATGGCGTTATTACCGATCCCTTTTCCCTATCGAAAGACCACGTTATTAAAGATGCGATGGAACTGATGAGCCACTATCGTATCAGTGGCGTTCCCATCGTGGATGAAGACAATGTCTTGGAAGGCATCATTACCAATCGCGACATTCGTTTCGAAGACGATTTGTCGAAAAAGATCGGAAGCGTTATGACCTGCGATCATCTCGTCACGGGCAAACAAGGCATTTCCATGGACGATGCGTTGAAGGTCATGAAGAAATACAAGATTGAAAAACTTCCATTAATCGACGATGGCCATCACCTAATGGGCTTGATAACCATCAAGGATATCGAAAAATCTATTCAGTACCCAAATTCCGCTAGAGATGCCGGAGGCCGTCTCCTCGCCGGCGCCGCCATCGGCGTGACCCACGACGTCTATGAACGGGTGGAAGCCCTTCGCGCTGCGGGAACGGATTTATTTGTCATCGATACGGCCCACGGCCAATCGGAAGGGGTTTTAAAGACCATTCGCGAAATTAAAAAAGCTTTCCCGGACATTCAATTGGTTGCGGGGAACGTGGCTACTTATCAAGGCACTATCGACTTAATTGAAGCTGGTGCCGATTGCGTCAAAGTCGGTATCGGTCCGGGTTCTATTTGTACGACCCGCGTCGTTACAGGGATCGGCGTGCCGCAAGTCACGGCTATTTTGAACTGTGCCGAAGCAGGTAAAGAAAAGGGCATCCCCATTATCGGCGATGGGGGGATCAAGTATTCCGGAGACATCACCAAGGCCATTGCTGCAGGAGCCGATGTCGTCATGATGGGATCGATGTTTGCCGGTACCGACGAAAGTCCCGGGGAAGAAATTTACGTGGAAGGTCGTCGCTTTAAAACCTACCGCGGAATGGGCTCCTTAGGAGCTATGAGTAGCGGATCCAGCGACCGTTATTTCCAATCGGAAACGAAAAAATATGTGCCGGAAGGCGTGGAAGGTCGCGTGCCCTTCAAGGGAAAAGTAGGCGACGTTATTTATCAACTCGTCGGCGGCTTAAAATCCGGCATGGGCTACGTCGGAGCAAAGAATATTCACGAGCTTAAAAACAATACGGAGTATATGAAGATCACCCCCGCTACTTTGCAAGAAAATCATCCGCACAACATTACCATTACAAGAGAAAGCCCGAACTACATCGGTACAAAGAAATAGACACAAAAAGCCGCTCCCGTGGAAACATGGGGGTGGCTTTTTGTTTATTCGTACCTTAAGCGTTGTTGGGCGAAGGCATAGGCGAGGATGCTCTCGGCGGCGGAAAATCCCAGGACGACGAGTGAAGCCTGTATTGTAAATCGAGTGAAGTGATTCATTTCATAGGCCAAGGTGTTTAGAGTAAAGGCGTTTTCGATCATGGGAATGATCTGTTGGGCGCAAGCTATAAATCCCGCCACGGTCATGGCCACGGAGAGAAGGGTTACACCGCCTAAGGATTTCATAGAAATGCTTAATGCGGAAAAAATGAAAATAACGGGAATCGCTAGAAAAATACTTGCGGAAAAGTAGTAGAGATAAACAGAAAAATCAACGGAGTCGAAGCTACAAATGAATTGGCCGGCCAGGTAGAAACAGGAGAAAAAGAAGATTTGCGCGAGGGAGACGAGAACCAGCGCCAAGAAACATTTCGCAATAATAAACTGACTATGTTTGGCGCTACTGAGTCGGATAAAATTCAAACTCGCCTTGTGTTCCACCTGCCACAATAGGGCGACGACCATGGCGATGAGGGGGACGTAGAAAAAAGAGAAATAGAAGAGGGAAATCTGCGTAAATAAACTCTCCCATTGATGGGTGAGCATGGTGCGATTTCCCATGTAGTTGAAAGTGCCGAAACTTGTTGCGAGCAGGGGTATGACGAGGATAGCCAAGAGAAGGGGAACCCATTTTATTTTCTTAACTTCCAATGAAAAAACAGAAAACATAGTGCCTCCTAAATGGTTTTGTCGCGACGAATGCGCGTGTGTTTTTTTATTATGAACAAGCAGAGCAATAAACCAACGAGGGAAACGACCAAGCTTAGCCAAGAGATGGGATTTATCACACGGGTAAATCCGACCGAGTCTTTAACATAAGAAATAATTAATAGGGAGGCAGTCCACGCGAAAGGATTGATTAGAGTGAGTGCGTGGGAGGTCAACATGGAAAGAATGCCCGACAGGGCCCCGGCCATGGAAAAGAAGAGGGTGAAGTAATGGCTCTTGGATCGCGTATCCAAAATAAGAAAGAGAGCGACAAAGGCCGAGGCGATCACCCATTGGCTACAAAAAACTACGGCTACTTGGGCACTCGCCACTTGCGACAGATGGAAATGATTGGATCGGACGGCCATAGGAAGGATCAATGCCCATTCCACCAACTGTAGTATGAACAGGCGCAGACTGAGCCACGACCATTTTCTGAACAGGAGGGTCGACGACTCTACGCCCAGCATTTCCTGAAGTTGAAACATATTATTTTTCTCTTCGATCTCCACCATCTTTTTCACCAGAGAAGAAAGAAGTACCGGGTTGAAGATCAACTGGAACATATAGTAGGCATCCAGTAGGGTAAAGAATGGAAGGATTTCCTCGGTAAAAGAATTTGAAAAGGCCAAGATGCCCAAGAGGGGAACGTGGACACATAGCATAAAAAAAATGAGAACGTAGAGGCCTAAGCCTTTGTATTTTCTCGATTCCGTATTAATCAATGGAGGCGCCTCCTTTTTGCGTGTCCTGAATAAACAAAGCTTCCAAGCTTTCCCGCTCCTCTTCGATGCGGTAAATGTCAACGTGAGGGCTTAGAGCGTGCACCACCTTTGCCACCTCGGTATCGGAGGGATGGTTTAAGATCAGGCGATCGCCTCGAATTTTGCATCTCGCGGAAGACAATACCTCCGCCGCTTTTTGATTGTTTGATGTGCGGATAGAAAGAATCGGCGGGTGAAGGCGACGATAATCTTCCAGTGTGCCGTCGTAGAGCAAGCGCCCCTTCTGAAGCATGGCAATGTGGGTGGCGATTTTTTCCACTTCGTCGAGAATATGGGATGAAATTAAAATCGTGGTCTTTTTCACCTCCGCCAAATGTTGAAAGAGCCGGCGCATGTCCAGGGTGCCCACGGGATCCAGGCCGTTTATAGGTTCGTCTAAAATTAAAAGCTTCGGTTCACCGATGATGGCCATAGCGATGCCCAGGCGCTGCTTCATGCCAAGGGAATAGGTCCTTACTTTATCCCCCGCCTTCGCTTCCAGTCCCACGGCTTCCAATGCCGGGAGAATGTGTTTTTTATCCATGCCTTTTAAAGTGCACAGAATGGAAAGATTCTCTTGCCCCGTGAGATGATCGTAGTAGGTGGGGCGCTCAATCAGTGCGCCTAATTTGCGATTTAGAAATTTTTGATTTTTTGGCGTTACTTTTTCTCCGAAAAGCACCATGTAGCCGCCGTCTATTTGAATGAGGCCCAAAATGGCCTTCATCAATGTGGATTTTCCGGCACCGTTGGGGCCGATCAATCCGTAAATGGCGCCGGCGGGTAAGTCGAAGTGATCGACGTCTAATACTTTTTTTCCGTCGTAGGTTTTCTTAAGATTGTCGATGGTTAGCAATTTATTCATACAAGCCTCCTTTTGATCTCATGATAAGAAACAAAGCTCACGAAACCATGGAAGTCCGATCACTTTTAGATCACAAAAGAGGTAGACGCCGTCCTCTATGGTAAAATAAGGGCGAAAGGGGCAGACGAAGATGAATAAAAAAGAACCGGTTATATTAATCGTAGACGATGAAAAATCTCTGTTGGAGCATTTGGAAGCCTACTTGCGAGAAGCGGGCTATACATCTGTGAAGACGGCGTCGAATCTCGCTCAGGCGCGTTTCCAACTGGCAAATCACGACGTGGATCTCATGATTTTGGATCTCATGCTGCCCGACGGAAGCGGCATGGATCTTTTAAAATCCCTGCGTCAAAGATCCCATCTGCCGGTGATTATTCTATCGGCTTTAGACGGTATCGACGACAGGCGGGAAGGCTTCGAATCGGAAGCGGACGATTACATCGTCAAGCCCTTTCTCGCGGAAGATCTCTTGTGGCGGGTGGAAGCCGTGTTGCGCAGAAGCTTTCGTAAAGAGAAAAAAAGGATTGTGGATTTAAACGGTGCGCTTTTCGATCCGGCGAAGGGCACGATTAGAAAAGAAGGTGGGGAAGAAAAATTGACGGCGAAACAGTACAAAATCCTGACTCTTCTTGCAAATCACTTAAACCGCATCGTCTCCATCGACCAAATCATCGACGCCGTATGGGAAGAATCCTTCGGCTACGAAAACACTCTCATTACCCATATTTACCGGCTGCGGGAAAAATTGGAAGACGACCCGTCCAATCCCACCCGTCTGGTAACGGTGAAGGGCTTGGGCTATAAGCTCGTCGGAAAACAGTAAGGACTCCATCGTGTTTCAGTTTATTTTAAAAAAATTGCGCCGCTTCGTTTTATTTACCGTGGCGCTTTCCTTTGTCTTTATTTTTTTCATCCTCATTATTTTCTACATTAACTACAATGTGAGAAAACAGTACACTACCCCCAGCGTCGCCTACGACCACATTATGGAAAACAAAAGTGACGATCGTTTCTTTACTGAAAGCAATCGTCGCTTTCTCGAAGAAAACGGCTTGTGGGCCATATGCATCGACGAGAAGGGAAAAGTGGCGGAGTCTTGGAGAAAGCCGCCGGAAGTTCCGAATCACTATAAAATGACGGACGTGGCCCGCTTTACGCGGTATTACTTAAGAGATTATCCGGTACTTACTTATGTGGTGGGGGATGAGCTGTTGGTCTTCGGCTACCCCAAGGGGTCTCTGGACAAACTGCCTTTTAATTATTACAGCGTGAAACAATTGCTTTTAAATGTGGATTTGGCCCTTCTATTTCTCTTGGGCTATCTCTTTTTCGTCTTTTATATGTACCGGCGTGAGCGGGCCAATCTTTACAAAAAGCTGAATCCATTGCAAGAGGCTTTGGATAAAATTTATGCCGACGACTACACTCCTTTGGATGAAACGGGCTCCTTGAAGGAAGTGTCCCACGCGGTAAACGATGCGAATGCTCGCTATGTGCAGCTGAACAAAAGCCAGAGCCAATGGATTCGCGGCATCAGTCACGACGTGCGCACGCCACTCTCGAAACTCAGTTGGGGAATAAACGATTTAAAAACCGACGAGAACAAGGAGATGGTGGAAGAACTGGAAGATGAAATTATGCGCATTAGCAAAACCCTTCAGAATCTTAACGACACCATGCGCCTTCAAAGTTTAGGGGACGACCGATTTCGCCTACAAAATCCGGGGCCTATTCTTAGAAAAATCATTGTCGCTCATTTGAACGAACATGAAGGCCGAAGCATCACATTCGACAATCAATTAAGTGACGATACGAAGATATTTATGGACGGACACCTCTTCAGTCGTATGATCGACAATGTGATTCGCAACGGTTTAATATATCAGTCGGGGGATATTCATGTCGAGTGCAAGGAAAAGAAAGGCAGCGTCCACCTTGTTGTGTGGGACAATGGCGGCGGTGTAAAAAAAGATGTACTGGATCGCTTGGAAACGTCGGATTCGGCTTCTGTCTACGTTCACGGCATGGGGCTTTTGATTTCGAAGCAAATTTGCCGCTTGCATAAAGGTGACATGGCGGCGGCAAATAAAGACGGTGGTTTTCGAGTGGATTTTTCATTCCCAAACCGGGAAAAAGAATGACCGGGCTGCGTATGTTGACAGCTTTACTCACTCTTGATAACATGATAAAGGATCTGAAGGAGGTACAGGTACTATGAAAGTTTCCATAATCATGGGTAGCTACAGCGACAAAGACATTGCTTTTGACGTAATCGACGCGTTAAAAATGTTTGATGTCGCGTACGATGTCGTCGTCTACAGTGCCCACCGTACGCCGAACGAGGTGGTGGACTATGTAAAGAAACAAGAAGCGGAAGGGACGGAGGTCTTTGTATCTATCGCGGGAAAAGCGGCGCATTTGGGAGGCGTCATCGCTGCGCACACGACGCGACCGGTGATCGGCGTGCCGGGAAAAACATCCGTTGCAGGCGGTATGGATTCGCTGCTTTCCACCGTACAAATGCCCTCGGGCGTGCCCGTCGCCACCGTTGCCATTAACGGGGGCAAGAATGCCGGTATTTTGGCGACACAAATTCTTTCTGTTGGCGACAAAGGCCTGAAAGAGAAACTTCTCGCTTACAAAAAACAGTTGCAAGAAGAAGTTAACGCCATGAACAAAAAGTTGGAGGATGATCTTCGTGTCTAAAATGAAAACGGATGTAGAAATCGCACGGGAGGCTCACTTGGAGGAAATTCAAGTGATTGCGGATCGCCTGTCTATTCCCAAGGAAAAATTAAAACCCTATGGCCGTTATATGGCAAAAATCGAAGGGCACGCTTTCGAATCCAAGGAGCGGCCGCGAGGCAAGCTGGTTTTAGTAACTGCCATCAATCCCACTCCCGCCGGAGAAGGGAAGACGACCACCAATATCGGTCTCGCCATGGCCATGGAAAAACTGGGAAAATCGACGATCAGTACTTTACGAGAACCGAGTCTGGGGCCAGTTTTCGGTATTAAGGGCGGTGCGGCCGGTGGCGGCTACTCGCAAGTGCTTCCTATGGACGATATTAACCTCCACTTTACCGGAGACTTTCATGCTATTACCAGTGCAAACAATTTAATCGCCGCGGCTATCGACAACCATATCCATCAGGGAAACGAGTTAAATATCGATCCTAAGAAGATTACGTTTAAACGCGTCTTAGATATGAATGACCGCGCCCTGCGCCAAGTGATCGTCGCTATGGGGCCAAAGAAAAACGGGGTTATGCGAGAAGACGGCTTTGACATCACTGTGGCATCGGAAATTATGGCCATTCTCTGCCTGGCGCGGGATTTGGAAGATTTTAAAGCTCGCGTGGGTCGAATCATTATCGGTTATACTTACGACGATCAGGCGGTCTATGTGAGAGATTTGGAAGTAGACGGTGCCGTCGCCATGCTCATGAAAGACGCGATTTTACCCAATTTGGTTCAAACCATCGAAAACACGCCGGCGATCATCCACGGTGGACCCTTTGCAAACATAGCGCACGGATGCAACTCCATTATTGCCACGGAAACTGCGCTGCATCTGGCCGATTACACCATTACGGAAGCGGGTTTCGGCGCGGATCTCGGTGCGGAAAAATTTCTGGACATTGCCGCTCCTGAAGCGGGATTTAAGCCGGATTGTATCGTCGTAGTTGCCACGGTTCGCGCGCTGAAATATAACGGCGGCGTCGAAGTGAGCGACTTAGGAAAGGAAAACATCGACGCTTTAAAGACGGGATTTGTGAACTTAAAGCGCCACGTGGAAAATATGAAGAGCTACGGGGTTCCCGTGGTAATTGCCATCAACAAATTCCCCACAGACACTTCGGCGGAACTCGACACCATCGACCAATTAGCCGGCGGATTGGGCGTAGATGTAGCCCTTTCCGATGTGTTTGCCAAGGGATCGGAAGGTGGTATGGAGCTGGCGAAAAAAGTGGCGGCTCTTTCGGAACATGAAAACAACTACGCTCCTTTGTACGACTATAACGGCACGATCGAAGAGAAAATCGAAACCATTTCAAAGAAAATTTACGGTGCCAAGGACGTCGTCTACACGGACGAAGCCAAAGCAATGATCGAAAGAATCGTAAAATTAGGGCGAGATAAACTGCCGGTTTGCATGGCGAAGACGCAAATGTCCTTTACCGACGATCCTACAAAATTAGGTGCGCCCGAAGATTTCACCATGCACATTCGAGACATTCGCCTGTCTAACGGGGCCGGGTTTATTGTCGCACTCACCGGTGCAGTTATGACCATGCCCGGGTTGCCGAAAGTGCCCGCCGCCAACGGGATGGACATCGACGCGGACGGTATCATAACCGGGCTTTCCTAATGAGGTGGCATAATGACTTATGTTTCAAAAATCCAAGATGAAAGTATGGACGCTCTCTTTGACGCGATTTTGTCGTTGGAAAATAAAGAGGAGTGCTATCGTTTTTTCGAAGACATCTGCACCATTAAAGAATTGAAGGCCATCTCTCAGCGTTTGGAAGTTGTGAAGCTCTTGGTAGCGGAACAGACTTACCACGCCATAGAAGAACAGACCGGCGCCTCTACGGCGACCATAAGCCGAATTAACCGGGCGCTTAACTACGGAGCTGACGGTTACCGTTTGGTCTTGAAACGTTTGGGTTTTTTAAGCGAAAAAAATGAGGACAAATAAAAAATCGGATCCTGCAGGATCCGATTTTTTATTTTGCGATGTTAATTTTTTAAATTTTCTACCAATTCCTTCTCCGGCGTTACTGCAATAGTGGAAAAATCCGTATAGATGACCAGGCCCGGTTGATTGGACGGGTGCCGTCGGATAAATTGGCGTTTCGTATAATCTACCTCTACGTTTGCCGATTGACGGGCGCGACTGTAGTAGGCGGCGAGGGAAGCGGCTTCGATGAGGGTTTTCTCCGAGATAGGTCTACCGTCGGCCTTTACAATTACGTGGCTTCCCGGGCCGTTTTTTACGTGAAACCAGACATCGTCTTTACGAGCGAACTTTAAGGTCAACTCCTGGTTCTGGCGATTGTTTCTACCTACGAAAATAGGGAAACCTTCGGTCGAGGTAAAGGAAAGGTACTCCGTCTGCTTTTTCCTTTTATTCTGGCTGTCCAGTTGTCCCTTGTACTTTTTTTTCAAAAAATCTTCGCGAAACTCTTCTTGAATGGCGTCTACCTCGTCGATGGACTCCGCATCTTCTAGATTGTAGAGCATAGCGTCTAAATAGCGAATCGTGTTTCTATTTTTATCGATTCGCTCGACAAGCAGTTTTTCCGCATGTTTTAATTTCGCAAATTTTTTATAGTAGCGTGCCGCATTTTGTATGCCGTCCTTGGTTTCGTCTAGGGGGATGGTTAGAGGCCTCATTTCGTTGTAGAAATTATCCAAAGTAACTTCTTTGACGCCTTTTTTTATTTTCCACACGTTCGAAGAAAGCAGGTCGCCGTACACCTTGTACTTTTGCCGATCCTTAGCGTCTCGGAGTTCAAACTCCATTTTTTCCTGCTTGGTCAGCGCTCGCTCCAAATGGGTTTTCATCTGTTTATTTAAGTTTTGGCTCTTTTGACGGACGCGGTCTTCCAAAACGCGCGAAGAAAAAGTGTGTTCCAGAAGTTCCGACGGGCCGCTATAAAAAGTTTTGCTTTCTTCTGGGTACTGGGTTAAGTTGACGGCGGAAAAAGCGATAATGCGCCTGCCGTCGGAAATACTTTGTGGCTTAAATTGCGCGTTTCGAATTTCCGTAAAAAGAGAATCAAAGGCGTCATATAACTCGTCTTTATCGTATACTTTGATCGGATCTTTGTCGGATCCGCCGGCGCGATAAGCGATTTCTCCGGCGATTAAAGGAGATACGCCCAGGTAATTCCGGATAAAGAAATTTTTAACGGAAGTCCCTTCATTTTCGCGAAGGCGATTTAGAAATGCGTCTTTTCCTTCTTTCAGCGGATTGGCACGATCCATAATTCCTTCCAGGGTATAAGTCGATCCCGGGAGGACTTCTCGCACGCGACTCATCGATCGGTTAATGCGCTTTAAGGCATCTAAAATTATATTCTCTTCGTCCAAGAGAATAATATTCGAATACCGGCCCATCATCTCGATAACCAGGGTCTTTTCCACGCGGTCGAAAAGCTCGTTAAATCCTTCGACCTTGATGCGTAGAATGCGGTCCATTTCCACTTGCTCGATGCTTGTGATTGTCGTCGATTCCAAATGCTTTCGTAAAAGCATACAAAAAGCCGGAGGTGTTTGCGGATTTTTAAATTTTTTCTCCGTCACGTAGGCACACGGATTATTTGCCGATGCGGACAGCAGGAGAGTCCCCTTGTTCGCTTTGTTTCTTAAATTTAAAACCAAGGTATCGTCTTGCGGCTGATAGATCTTGTCTATCTTCCCACCGGAAAAACGCCTGTTCAGTTCTTCGGATACTGCCTTTGTCATCGTTCCGTCGTAACTCAATCTAAGACCTCCCTTTCTGTCTCATGGTCGTATCATGTATAATATCATAGAGGAGGCGTCTATGAACAGTATGACGGGCTTCGGCTCAAAGGAAATCGTCGATAGTACGGGAAAACTTCAGGTGACAATAAAATCCGTCAATCACAAAAATTTAGATATTCGCATTAAAGGCCTTGCGGAGGAACCGGCTTTGGAGGAAATGGTGAAATCCTCCATTGCAAAGAGAGCCGTTCGCGGCCATTTTGAAGTCTTTGTTCAAATGGAAGGAGAAAAGGAAAGCGGGCTTTTATTCAATCCCGAAGCCTATGATTTTTACGAACAGCTTTTGCGCAACAAGGGAGCATCCCATCCCGCCGAGACGGCGTGGATTTTGGAACAGCCGGGTGTCGTAATCCATCGGGAAGACGACGTAAAAAAACTCGATGAAGCGCTATTGATGAAGGCTTTCCAACCTGCTTTTGACGATCTCTGCCGAATGCGAGAAAATGAAGGCGCGAATTTAAGAGTTGTTTTGATGAAGCATATCGACGGGTTGAATGGTTACGTTCGTAGAATGCAAGAAGTATCCATAGAGGAAAAAAAGCAAGAGAAAAAAGCCTTCGAGGCGCGTATTGAGGAGGTTATGGGGACGTATGAAGTAGATCTTCCCCGTTTTTCCACGGAGCTTGCTTTGCTTTACGAAAAAATCGCCTTCGAAGAAGAAATTGCACGACTGATTTCTCATATAAACCAATTTAATGTTATAATGAACGATAAAGGTTCTGTCGGTCGGCGTCTGGATTTTCTCTTACAGGAGATGTTTCGAGAAGCCAACACGATCGCGAGCAAATCCAGACATATCGGGATTTTACACGACATCGTTGAGGTGAAAACCTTGATCGATCATTTACGTGAGCAAGTAGCAAATATAGAGTAGAAAGACAAAGGCGGGTGTCAGGTGTCAAAAGGTTTTTTATTGGTGCTTTCCGGTCCATCGGGAAGTGGAAAGGGAACTGTTAGCGAAGCGCTAATGGAGAAAAATCACGAGGTTAAATTTTCTACGTCAGTAACAACGAGAAAACCGCGAGTTATGGAAGTGGACGGCGAGAATTACTTTTTCAAGACGGAAGATGAATTTAAGAAGATGGTCGAAAATGACGAACTTTTAGAGTATGCGCACGTGCATACAAACTACTACGG
>JAEXBU010000021.1 GCA_023393815.1 Bacillota bacterium
GTTGAAAGGAGCGTTTATGTTATTTGTACAGTATCCCAAGTGTTCCACCTGTAAAAAGGCGAAAAAATACCTGGACGATTTCGGCGCGGAATACGAAGAAAGAAACATCGTCGAAGACAATCCCACGGAAGAAGAACTGCGGGCGTGGCACGAAAAAAGCGGCCTTCCCTTAACGCGCTTTTTTAACGCGACGGGGGTGCGCTACAGAGAGCTGGGGCTAAAAGAAAAGCGAAAGACCATGACCGAAGACGAACAATATGCCCTCCTCGCCACCGACGGCATGTTGGTGAAGCGGCCGATCCTCGTCACCGATTCGGACGTGTGCGTCGGGTTCAAAGAAAAGGAATGGGAAGAGGCCCTTAGGAGGGCGAATAGATAAAAATTGTTATAAAACCGTAACGGCGGGGGCCATTTCCATCGTTTATAATAAGTAAAAGGAGGGATTTTATGAAAAAAGGCGTATGTACACTCCTGGCCCTGTTACTGATCTTTGTCTCCTCGGCGGTATTTGCCGCAGAAGACGTGCAGAGCAATCTGACACTTCCGAGAACCGACAAGCAAAAGGCGGGCGACAGCTACGGCATGGATTTAAACGTGGTCATGCCCGCGGAGTACAAGACGGACCTAAAGACCTTTTCCCTGTCTTTTATGGTCGATAAAACCATCCACATAGACAAAGCCACCTTCGTCGGCGGCCTTACGGACAACGACTACCGCCTCATGTCCACGGAGACCGACAGTTCCAAGCAAGAGATCGTCACCTTGGTCATCCCCGAGGTCAAGGCGCTGAGCCGAAGAGATTTCACCTTAAAAATGCGCGGCACCTTTAAAAAAGGCGTAAAAAACGTAGACAAGGTAGCCATGTCCTACGTCATCGCCGTGGTGGACAAAAACGGCAAGACCAAGAGCCTTCAAAAGAACGTGGCGAGCGAAACGGGACAGGCGACACCCCTTGATCCCGTCGGGGGAAAATCCGCCGTCGATCCCATTTCCGCGGGAACCAACACCTTGACGGGAAGTGCCCCCGCCAATGCCGAGGTGAAAGTATATCGGGGAAAAACCCTGATCGGAACCACTTCGGCCGCAAAAGACGGGCGCTTTTCCGTGGTCATCAATCCCCAGCCGGAAGGAGCGCGCTTAAGCTTCACCATTCGCACGAAGGCGGGAGAAGAAGTCATCGAGGCCACCGTAGGGGAAACGTCGAAGGATACGCCCCGTGAAACTTCCCCGGACAAGAAAAAAATCGACGACTACCTGCGCGTTCTCACTGCCGTAAACATGAACGGCCGCGAAAAGCTCGATCAGCTCCAAGTGAACGCCGCCGTCGCCATCGGTCAATTTATTCTAGCGAAAGACGACGCAAGTATGCAGGAAATCACAGGGGCCGAAGAAAGCCTTGCAGGTGCCGTGAAAGTGGCGCGACCCGCCTACATCTCCGGGTACCCGGACGGCGCCTTTAAACCCACAAAGGCCATGACGCGGGCGGAAGTTTCGGCCGTCTTTACCCGCGTGGCCAACGGGGGAAAGGCCGTAGCGGGCTTTACCTCCTTTCGAGACGTGGACGACAGCCAGTGGTTCGCCTCCTCCGTAGGCTACATGGAAAAGCGCGGGTTGATTTCCGGCTACCAAGACGGAAGCTTCAAACCCCATCAATCCATTACGCGGGCGGAATTTGCCCGCATCCTCGCATCCTATGCCGGCCTCAGTCCCGCGCAGAAGACGACATTTACGGACGTAAAATCCAACCACTGGGCCAAAGGCTACATTGGCGCCGTGCAGGAAGCGGGCCTTATGAGCGGAACGGGCAAGGGACGCTTCGCCCCCGCGGCGAAGATCACCCGCCAGGAAGTGTGCGCGGCCATGAATAAAGTGGCGGATCGAAAAGCGGACAAAGAATTTTTGGACACCTACGGAAACAATCCCTTTAAAGACGTAAATAGGGGAATGTGGAGCTACTACGAAATTATGGAAGCCACGGGACAACCCCAATAAAAGAGAGACTCGTCGGAGTCTCTTTTTTTGCGCCCGTCCCGGGAAGAATTTTGTTCCGAAGAAAGCCCTATGTTATAATAAAAATGTTAAGGAGGGAGGCATTATGGAATTACCAGTAGATTTGCATACCCATACCATCGCCTCCGGACACGCCTATTCCACTCTCAGAGAAAACCTCGTCGCCGCCAAAGCGCGCGGCCTGCGCCTCTTCGGCACCAGCGATCACGCAAAAGCTATGTACGGCGTGGGGACCAACGCCTTTTTCGGCAACTACACGGCCGTGCCTCGCGTGCTGGACGGAATCACCGTCCTTTGCGGCGTCGAAGCGAACATTCTCGGCGTCGACGGCACCATCGATATCGACTTGGATCGACGAAAAGTCGATTACGCCATCGTCAGCCTGCACAAACAGTGCTTTACGCCATTGGGGGAAAAAGAAAACACGGACGCCATCATCAACGCCTGTAAACACCCGTCCGTGCAGATCGTCGGCCATCCGGACGACGCCCGTTACCCCCTGGACTACGAGCGCCTCAGCGATTTCATCGTAGAAAACGACCTGTTCTGCGAATTGAACAACGCTTCGTTGAAGAAAAACGGGCCGAGGATCGGCGCGGAAAAAAATTTGCGCGTGCTGCTCGAGCTGGGAAAAGAAAAAAACATGAAAGTGATCGTGGGAAGCGATGCCCACATGGACGTGGACGTAGGCAACTTTCCTTTGGCACAAGCCCTAATCGAGGAAATAGACTATCCCGAGGAACGCATCGTAAACACTTGGGAGACGGAAAGAATCCTCAAGGCCTTGACGCTAATGGACAAATAAGGAGGAAGCATGGACAACGTACGAGTGCGCTTTGCCCCGTCACCCACGGGGTACTTGCACATAGGCGGGCTGAGAACCGCCGTTTACAACTACCTTTACGCACGGCAACGCGGCGGGCAATTTTTGCTCCGCATCGAAGACACGGACAGAACCCGCTTTGTGGAAGGCGCCGTGGAAAATTTAATCCGCTCCCTGACCTGGGCGGGAATTACAATCGACGAAGGCGTCAAGATGAAAGACGGAGAAATCGTCGAAGAAGGAGACTGCGGCCCCTACGTGCAGTCCGAGCGTCTGGACATTTACAAAAAATACGTGGATCAGCTTTTGGAATCGGGCCACGCCTACTACTGCTTCTGCACCAAAGAAAGGCTGGATAACCTGCGGGAAGGGCAAAAAATCAAAGGCCAAGTGCCCCGCTACGACGGCCTGTGCCGCTCCATCTCCATGGACGAAGCCAAAGAGCGCATCGCAAAGGGAGAAGAATACGTCGTGCGCCTGAAACTGCCCCACGACGAAGACATCACCTTTGAAGACGACGTTCGGGGAAAGATCACCATCAACACCAACGAAATGGACGATCAGGTACTTATGAAAAGCGACGGCTTTCCCACCTACCACATGGCCGTCGTCGTAGACGATCACCTTATGGGCATCACCCACATTATCCGCGGAGAAGAATGGTTGCCCTCCACCCCCAAACACGTCTACCTCTACCGCGCCCTCGGCTGGGAGGCTCCCACCTACATTCACCTTCCCGGCGTCTTGAACAAAGACCATAAAAAACTCTCCAAGCGGCAAGGAGATGTATCCGTGGAAGACTTTAAAGGCCACGGCTACCTGCCCGAAGGGTTGGTAAACTACCTGGCCCTCGTGGGCTGGTCCCCGGAAGACAACCGGGAAATCTTCTCCATGGACGAGTTAATTCAAGCCTTCGACACCAAGCGAATTGCAAAAACCGGCGGCGTCTTCGACGTGAAAAAATTGGACTGGATCAACAGCCACTACATGAAACAACTTTCCGGCGAAGAACTTTTGGACATGGCCATGCCCTACATCGAAGAGGCCGGCCTCTTTACGAAAGACGACGTAAAAGACGACCCCGAACGCTACCGCGTCCTAATGGAAACCGTCAAAGAAGGGCTGGATCGCCTGGAACAAGTACCCGACGCCTGCCGCTTCCTCTTCGACGACTACGAAGTCACCGAAGAAGAGGCCCTGGAGCAAATCAACGCGGCATCCGCCCCCGCCGTTTACGACGCCCTGGAAGAAATCCTAAAAGACATGGATACCCTCACCTTGGAAGAGGCGGGCAAGGTCATGAAACAAGTGCAAAAGAAAAGCGGCGTAAAAGGCAAAAACCTCTACATGCCCACCCGCGCGGCCGTGACGGGAAACGTCCACGGGCCGGAACTGTCGAACATCCTCTACCTCTTGGGAAGAGACGAAATTTTAAAACGCCTGGAAAAGGCAAAGACCTACAGAAAATAAAAAGCGGCGGCCTGTGTGCCGCCGCTTTCTTGAAGACCCATGAAAAAACAGAATTTTCACCGAAAAAAAAGGCCCCCGGAAGGGCCTTTTTTCTATAGAGAGGCCTTGTAAATGGCCAGTATATCCGCCTCCTTTAAATCCACAAAACCGCGGATTACCCCGTCGGCGTGCTCGGCGCAGGCCTTGGCCATGGCGGAAAGATTCTCCTCGCCGATCCCCACGTCCTTTAAATTCATGGGAATGGAAAGAGACGCGAAGAAATCGTACAAAGCCTCGATGGCATTCGCGGCCGCGTCCACGTCGTCTTTTTCGGAAATGTCGAAGACCCGGCGGCCGAAGCGGGCGATCTTCGGAGCCGTCTTTGCGCTCAGTACGTAAGAAAGCCACCGAGGCGTTAAAATGGCGAGCCCCACCCCGTGGGTAATGTCGTAAAAGGCGGAAAGCTCGTGTTCCATAGGGTGCACGCTCCAGGCCTGGGACTTGCCCGTAGAGAGAAGCCCGTTAATGGCCCAGCTGGAGGCCCACATTAAATTGGCCCGCGCCTCCAAGTCCGCGCCGTCCTTGACCGCCGCCCGGCCGGAGAGGACACACGTCCGCAAAATCCCCTCGGCCATAGAGTCCTGCATATAGGCGCTGTCGTCTACGGAAAAATAATTTTCCATGGTGTGGCTCATAATATCCGCCGTGCCCGCCGCCGTGTGGTAGGCGTTTACCGTCGCCGTATAGGCGGGATTCATCAAGCTCGCCTTGGGAAGCACCTTGGAACTCTTCCAGCCCAACTTTTCCCTCGTCTCGAGATTCGTAATCACCGAGGAGGTGTCCATCTCCGAGCCCGTGGCCGCAAGGGTCAAAACCGCGCAAATGGGAAGAGCGTCCCTTACCCGCACCTCCTTTTTTACAATGGCCCAGGGATCCCCCGGCGTTAGCGTGCCCGCCGCAATGAGCTTTGCCGCATCGATCACGGAACCGCCCCCGATGGGCACGATCACATCCGCCCCCACCTTTTTCACCACGTCGATCCCCGCGCGGACACTGTCGATGCGCGGGTTCGGCTCGATGCCGCCAAACTCCCAAACCTCCACCCCGGCCCCCTTAAGAGCCGAGGCAATTTCCTCGTAAATGCCGTTTTTCTTTACGGAGCCGCCGCCGTAGACGATTAGCGCCCGCTCCCCCCAGGTCTTTACCGCCTCGGAAAAGGCGCGCACCTGCCCATCCCCGAAAAAAATTTGCGTGGGAACCGAAAAAATAAAACTGTTCATAAGCCCTCCTAAATTTTTCGAACATACTTTTTACCATTATACCCGAAAGACCCGAAGAAGAAGACAAAAAAAGATGGGAAAAGAGATGCCCCTCGGGTATAATGAAAAAAATAGAAAACAAGGAGGCATTATGAACAAACAAGCCATCTACGACTTTTTGAAAGAAAAAAACATTCCCTACGAAGTCGACGAACACGAAGCCGTTATGAACATGGAAGAGTTGAACAAAGTCGATCTCCTCTACCCGAAGAGAGACGCCAAAAACCTCTTCGTCCGGGACGACAAAAAGAAAAACTACTACCTGATCACCGTCTTCGGCGACAAGCGCGTCGACCTGAAACAATTTAAGGAAAAACACAACACCCGCCGCCTGTCCTTCGGAAGCGACGGCGACCTGAAAGAAAAATTGGGACTGGAACCCGGCTCCGTCAGCCCCTTCGGCCTCTTAAACGACGCCGAACACGCCGTACACTTCTACCTGGATAGACAGTTTACCAAAAACGGCGGCATCATCGGCATCCACCCCAACGAAAACACCGCCACCGTGTGGCTCAAGGCCGAGGACTTGATTCAGCTCATAGAAGAGGCGGGAAACCCGGTGCACGTAGTGTCCATATAACAGGGAAAAAAGAAGAAAAAAGCGTCCGCGGGGCGCTTTTTTTGTGGGAGAAAAAGGGGCGAAAAATATTTGTACAGAAGCATGTAAAATTACGGAATTAGTATAGATTTTTCATAGGGGGGG
>JAEXBU010000008.1 GCA_023393815.1 Bacillota bacterium
TCACCAAAGTCGAAATCATCAAAGACCCGACCAAGATGAGCTACACCGAAGGCGACAAACCGAACCACGACGGAATCAAAGTCAAACTGACCGACAAAAACGGAAACACCGTCGAAATCGGCAAAGATCAACTGCAAGAATACGGCGTGACCGTCACCCCGACGGAAGCCACCAGCTTGACCGTAAAAGATCACAACGGCCATCCCTTTACAGCCAGCGTGACCGGAAAAGACGGACAACCCGTTACAGGCGACGGCAAAGCCAACATCACCGTAGTAGAAAAACAACAACCGGCGAAACCGACCATTGAAAATCCTACTGCAAAGAATGAAAAGGGCAAGGATTCCACTACGGTTACTGGTACCACGACGCCCCATACGGAAGTCGTCGTAACGGACAAAGACGGTAAAGAAATCGGCAGAGGTACCTCCGGCGACGACGGAACCTTTACCATTGAAACGAACCCGAAACAAGACGCGGGCACGGAAGTAACCATTACGCCCGACGGCGGCGTGCCGGCAAAGGCAACGGTTACGGAAGATGCTCCGGATCAATCGGCAACTCCGACGGTGAACCGTCCGACGGAAGGCGACACGACCGTTACCGGCCGAGGCGTTCCGGATGCCGTGATTGTCGTAACGGATAAAGACGGCAAGGTCATCGGTGAAACGACCGTCGGCAAAGATGGAAATTGGACCGTAGACGTTCCGAAGGACAGACCCTTGAAACCGGGCGAAACCATTACCGTAACGCAAACGGAAAAAGACAAGGCTCCCGCAACGACGCAAACGACCGTCAAAGGGAAAGACAACGGCGGACACTGGTTCATTAACTTGACCCCGGTAACGTCGGAAGATGCAAAACGCGACACGGGTATTCACAAACTGTATATTTACGGTTACGAAGATGATACCTTTAAACCGGAAGGCAACATGACCCGCGCCGAAGCGGCCGCTATGCTCGCCCGTCTGCAAGGTTTGGATCTTTCCAACACCGAAAGACCCGGATTTATCGACGTACGCAGCGGCTGGTACAATGCAAGCATTAACGCAGTGGTAAGCGCCGGTTATATGAAGGGCTACCCCGACGGCACCTTCCGTCCCGACGGCAAGATCACCCGTGCCGAATTTGCACAAATGATCAAGGCCATCGACAAGGCCAACACGGGCGCCGCACCCTTCGCCGACGTGAAGGGACACTGGGCTGAAGTCGCCATCGACCAAGCCTACGCAAACGGACGCATCGCCGGTTATCCCGACGGAACGTTCCGTCCGAACAACCACATCACCCGTGCCGAAGCGGTTACGGTCTTCAACAAGCTCTACGATCGCAGCGTGAATGAAATCGGCCTCGCCGACGTTCGCGAAAATCTCGTAGAATTTAAAGACGTATCTCGCGGCCACTGGGCATACAATGAAATTGTCGAATCCTCCAACACCCACGAATTCTACCGCACCGAAAAAGGCAAGGTAGCGGAAACTTGGACACGGGTTCTTCAAACATGGAAAGCCGCTTTAGCTAATCGCTAAGGGCAAAACAAAAAAAGGAATCGAGCAAAGCTCGGTTCCTTTTTTGATGGAAAAAATAAAAGACGAAAGGATGTAGGGTCTTGCACTGGAAAGTGGGCTTTTAGGGCGCAAGGAGCGCTTTTAAGGCCGCGTAGAAGAGAAAAGGAGTATGGGTATGCCTGCGTAAGTTTTTTCCCTAGAGGCGCTTTAAAATAAGGGCATAGAAATGTTTTCAAAGGCCGAAAGGGGACGGGTATTGCCGCAGAGGACGATATTTTTCGAAGGGAAAGGGAAATTTTTACGATTTTTTTAAAAAAAGTTTTTCGCCGAGAAGCAAGTATTTTCAATGCATTCAGCGTTTTTCTACGCACACTTTAGCAACTAAAAGTGAAATTTCTGACAAAAAACCCTTAACATTGTTAAAAATAAGTTTATAATAGAGGTAAGCGGTGTCCGAGGACACGTTTCAAACGAAAAATCACGCACTGCCTATGTACGATGTTCTTGTACAAATCTTGTCGAAACAAGGGGGATTTGAATATGGATTTTATTATGGACAAACAACATCTACTGTTGCGCCAACTCTATCGGGAGTTTGCCGAGACGGAAGTAGAACCTGTCGCCGCGGAAATTGACGAAACCGGCGAGCCGCCCATGGAAAACATTAAGAAGATGGCCAAGGCCGGATTCTTCGGCGTTCCGTTCCCGAAGGAATACGGCGGCCAAGGTGGCGATTACTTAGCTTACGCGATGTTGGTGGAAGAACTTTCCAAGAAGTGCGCTACCACGGGCGTTATTGTATCGGCTCACACGTCGCTTTGCTGCGCACCGATTTTTGAAAATGGTACGGAAGAGCAAAAGAAAAAATACTTACCGGATCTGTTAAGCGGCAAGAAGATCGGCGCATTCGGTTTGACCGAACCCAACGCCGGTACGGACGCTTCGGGTCAACAAACCGTGGCCGTCTTGGACGGAGACGAATGGGTCTTAAACGGCACGAAGATCTTTATTACGAACTCGGGTTTTGCCGATGTATTTATCATTATTGCGATTACGGACAGAACGGCCAAGGGCAACCACGGCATTTCCGCCTTTATCGTAGACCGCGACGCACCGGGCTTCCGCGTCGGCGAAGCGGAAAACAAGATGGGGATTCGCGCATCGTCCACTTGTGAATTGATTATGGAAGATTGCCGCATTCCCAAGGAAAATCTCTTAGGCAAAGAAGGCAAGGGTTTCGCTCTGGCGATGAAGACTTTGGACGGTGGCCGCGTAGGTATCGCAGCGCAAGCAGCCGGTATCGCACAAGGGGCCATCGACGAAGCGGTGCAATACACGAAGGAAAGAAAGCAATTCGGCCGCAGAATTTCGCAATTCCAAAACACGCAATTTACCCTGGCCAATATGCAAACCAAGGCCGATGCGGCCAGACTGCTCGTTTACCGCGCAGCCGATGCAAAGCAAAACCACCTGCCCTACGGTCACTATGCCGCCATGGCCAAGCTGTTTGCAGCGGAAACGGCTTCGGAAGTTACGAACAAGGCCGTTCAACTCCTCGGCGGTTACGGATACATTAAAGACTACCCGGTTGAACGTATGATGCGCGATGCGAAGATCACGGAAATTTACGAAGGGACTTCGGAAGTTATGCGTATGGTTATTTCCGGCTGGATGGGTGTTAAATAACAGGAGGCGTTTATCATGAAAATTATTGTCTGTGCAAAACAGGTACCGGATACGACGGAAGTCCGCTTGGATCCGAAGACGAATACATTGATCAGAGAAGGCGTGCCCAGTATTATTAATCCCGACGACAAGGCCGCCATTGAAATGGCTCTGCGCATAAAAGACGAAAATCCGGATACGAAGGTAACCGTCCTTTCCATGGGACCGCCGCAAGCGGAAGATGCTTTAAGAGAAGCTTTGGCCATGGGTGCCGATGAAGCCATTCTCTTAACCGACCGCGCTTTCGGCGGCGCCGACACGTGGGCTACGAGCCAAACCATCGCCGCCGGTTTAAAGACCGTAGGCGACTACGACCTGATCCTGGCCGGCCGCCAAGCTATCGACGGCGACACGGCGCAAGTAGGTCCGCAAATCGCTGAACACTTAGGTCTTCCCCAAGTTTCCTACGCCGAAGACTTAAAGGTTATCGACGAAAACACGCTTCACGTCAAACGGCAATTCGAAGATCGCTACCATTTAATCGAAGTCAAGACACCCTGTGTCATTACCGCCTTGGCCGAGCTCGCAGAACCCCGTTACATGACCGTACACGGCGTTTACGAAGCTTACGAAAAAGACGTTACCGTTTGGCACTTAGACGATGTCAAAGACAATGTGGATTTAGCCAACTTAGGTTTGAAGGGCTCCCCGACAAAGGTTAAGAAATCCGAAGCCAAACAAGGCAAGGGCGCCGGTGTCGTGCTTAAAGACCTGTCGGCCGACGAGGCTGCACGCGCCATCGTCTCCAAGTTGGAAGAAAAGTATTTGATTTAACATTGGCCAAACAAGGAGCGTGAAAGAAATGAGTAAAAATGTATTTGTCATCGCCGAACAGCGCGATGGAGAACTGCAAAAAGTATCGACGGAACTTTTGGGCAAGGCCAGAGAATTGGCAGACGACTTGGGCCAAGAAGTATACGCTGTCTTAGTAGGCGAAAATATCAAAGATAAAGCGGACATTTTGATTCATCACGGAGCCGACAAGGTCATCGTCGTGGATCATCCTCTGTTAAAAGAATATGTCACCGAACCCTATGCCAAGGCTATTTACGCAATCGTCAAGAAATACGAACCGGAAATCGTCCTCTACGGCGCATCGTCCATCGGACGCGACTTGGCTCCCCGCTTGGCCGCTCGGATTCACACCGGGCTTACGGCCGACTGTACGGGTCTTGAAATCGACGAAGAAACCAAGCTTTTGCGCATGACGCGTCCCGCATTCGGCGGCAACTTAATGGCGACCATCGTTTGTGAAGACTTCCGTCCGCAAATGGCTACCGTTCGCCCCGGCGTTATGACCCCCCTCTCCAATGATGCCGACAGAAAAGGCGAAGTCATTGTGGAAGATGTCGGTTTAACGGATGCCGACATGAACGTAAAGATCTTGGAAGTGGCAAAAGACGACAAGAAGAAATTGGATATTACCGAAGCCAACGTCCTCGTATCCGGCGGCCGCGGCATCGGCGGACCGGAAGGATTCGACTTGTTGCAAGAACTGGCCGACGTTATGGAAGGGGAAGTGTCCACTTCTCGTGCAACCGTCGACGCAGGCTGGATCGAAAAAGACCGTCAAGTCGGTCAAACGGGTAAGACCGTTCGCCCGGACATTTATTTCGCTATCGGTATTTCCGGCGCCATCCAACACTTGGCCGGTATGGAAGAATCGGGCCTTATTATCGCCATCAACAAAAACGACGGCGCACCGATCTTCGACGTGGCCGATTTAGGTATCGTCGGCGACTTGAACAAGGTATTGCCGAAGTTAATCGAAGAATACAAAAAAGCAAAAGCCGCAAAGGAAGCCATCAACTAATCCATCGGCGCAAAAGTCCTTACCTTCGGGTGGGGACTTTTTTTATTGGAGAGAAGGGCCCGAAAAAACAGCCGGAAAGGTTCCGGAAGAAGGGCGTAAAAGCCTTTTTCAGAGGTTTTCAGAAAAGGTAGACAAATAAGTGCGTAGGATGTAGTCAAAAGCCTCTATCGCCCTCTCATGGGGTGAGAGAGGTTATGTAGGCGGTACGAGAGACGGTTTTTGAGCGAGGTGGCCTGCAGGGAAGAAAGATCCTGAAGAAAAGAAGGGGTGCGGGTCGTAATGAAAAAGAAAAGGCGCAGAGAGAAGGTAAAATCTCCTTGCCTTTTCTGTAAAGTCTTGGTATACTAGCTAGTGTTCAGTGGGTTCGGAGAGTTAGCTCAGTTGGTAGAGCACTACGTTGACATCGTAGGGGTCGCTGGTTCAAGTCCAGTACTGTCCACCATGGTTGATGACGGCTGATTGCTTCTAGCGTTGCAATTCAGCCGTTTTTCTTTTCTATTTTCCGTCTCATTCCGTCTGATTGCTGCTCATTAGGGAGGATTTCCCCGCCTATTTGGTCCCGACTTTCGACAGTTTTTCTTTGACGATGCGCATCCTTTCGGGTGCGTTTTTTTGTGCGCGGAAAAGAAGGGGGAAAATTGTGGAACAGGAAGGGAATGAACGAGAGGGACGGAAGAAAAGGAAATCAAATCGCCATGGAATACATATAGAACAAAAAATTAGGGTATAAGACAAAAGGCAGTTGTCTCCTATGGAGACGCAGAGTTAAAAGGCGAAGAAGCAACGCATGGAAAGTAGGAGGAGGAAATTATGGAATTTAAAAAAGTAGTGCTCTTAGGCGGCGGCGTCTTGGGGGCGCAAATTGCCCTTATGAGCGCCTACACCGGACACGACACCACCA
Source organism: Bacillota bacterium (assembly GCA_023393815.1). GTDB lineage: Bacteria > Bacillota > Clostridia > Tissierellales > Peptoniphilaceae > Aedoeadaptatus. Next base: position 5,948 of record JAEXBU010000008.1, read on the forward strand.
TTTGGCTTCGGAGCGAAGGCTCCATCGGCCGGACGGAGCCGAAGATTGCGCGCTATTCGAAGAGGATGTTGGACGATCTGAGAGAAGCCAAGGAGCTGATTGGAAATCCTATGGGCGCCTATCTTTATCCGAAGGGGCTGATTGCCGATTGGAGCGCCATGACGGAAGAGGACATCGACCGATTGATCGCCGAAGGGGAAAGGAATCTGAAGGGTAATCTGCGTCTTGAACTGGACATGGGCAAGGCGTTGAAGGATGCGGATATTGCCATCGAAGCCATGGCGGAAAATACCGAGGCGAAGAACGACTTCTATGAAAAGGCGCGGGAGCACTTCGATGAAAAGACCATTCTCTGCACCAATTCATCCACCTTCCTTCCCTCGACTTTTGCTGCGGTTACGGGGCGGCCGGAAAAATATATGTCTTTGCACTTTGCCAATGAAATTTGGAAACACAATATGGCGGAATGTATGGGGCACGAAGGAACCGATCCCGCCGTCTACGACGCCGTAGTTCGCTTTGCCGAAGAGATCAACATGGTACCTATAAAGATCCACAGGGAACAGCCCGGCTATGTATTAAATTCTCTCCTAGTTCCCCTGTTGGAGGCGGCGCAAGGTTTGTGGGCGAACGGCGTGGCCGATCCCGAAACCGTGGATTTGTCCTGGCGAATGGGCACCGGCGCTCCCGTGGGTCCTTTCCAAATGATGGACGTGGTAGGTCTTGAAACTGTCTACAACATCGTTCGCACGAAAAAAGATGCCGAAGATCCGGATGCCGTCACCTACAAGATTGCCGCCCTTTTGAAGGAAAAGGTAGAAAAAGGCGAAGTCGGCGTCAACGCCGGCAAGGGTTTCTACACCTACGATAAATAATATAGGAAAAGCAAAAAGATCCATGGGCCTTCGCTCCATGGGTCTTTTTTACATAAAGGAAGCCTTTCATCCGGCGCGATCCTGCGGGAGGATGAGAAGGGAAACGGGGCATGGGCCTTGTGGGCTTTGTATTGTATTTAGCCATAGGAGAAAGTTGCTATAAAATATTTCAATAAAGATTGACAGGAACTCGTCGAATGATAGGATAAACACACAAAATACAATCGTTTGAATTTTCAAACAGAAGGAGGATACGATGAAACGCGTGGTAGGATGTTTGCTCGCCCTCGTAATGGTCGTGGGGTTGGCGTCTCCGAGCTTCGCCCGTGTGGACAAGATCGGTACGCTGCAGAAAATGGGAATCGTTGTGGGCCGCGGAGGGGGCGACTTACAATTGGACGCTCTGTTGACCCGAGGGGAATTTATGAAGTTGCTCGTGTATGGAGCGGGCATAGAAAAGTTGGCGGAAGGAATGGATAGGGAAGGGGTAAGTTTTACCGACGTGCCCGCGTCCCACTGGGCGTACAACTACATTGCACTTATGAAGAAATACGGCGTGGCGAAGGGCTTTCCCGACGGCCGATTTCGACCGGATGCACCCATCAGCTACCAAGAAGTAATCGCATTTCTCGTGCGACTGGATCGCGACTTTGCGGAAGGGAAGGCGGTTTTCGGAGAAGGTTGGGCAAAAGGTTCCATCGATTATGCAAAGAGGATCGGCCTTTTGGAGGGTATCGCTGTGGCGGACTTTTCGAAAGCCTCCACGCGCCGCACGGCTTTCGAGTTGATCTACAACGGGATGTCGATAGGGAAAGACAGAAAGGGCATTCGCGATAGGATAATAGGGCAAAAAAAGGAGGAGAAAGGTGCGGAGAAGAGGTACCTTTGGATTGTTTCTCCCAAGGAGCCTGAAAAACCGACACTTCCTTCGGAGGATATGTATGTGACGATCCCGGATCCGTTGTTTTTGAAGGTGATCAACAAAAACTTGGATCCGAATCGGCCGGACGATCAACGGGTGACGAAGAAAGAGATGGAAAGCCTGACGATGATTTCGCACTGGATCGACGATCAGGGGAAGCCGGGAATACAAGAGGATGCCAAAAAATCCATCTTGGGCACTCCGAAAAGCCTCCAAGGCACGGAAGATTTTAAATTCATGGTAAGTTACGGGATTCGGAGCATGGAAGGCATTCAATATGCAAAAAATTTGACGCATTTAAAATTGAACGAAAACGAAATTCGCGACTTGACGCCGCTGAAAGATTTGAAGAAATTGGAATATCTGGAATTTTCAAGAAATCGGGTGGAGGATGTATCGCCGCTCAGGGGATTGACAAATTTAACCTTTTTGAAACTTTATAATAATCAGATCGAAGATGTGACGCCCTTGGCGAATCTCGTCAATTTAAGGGGGTTGGATCTGCACAATAACGTGCGGCAAAGGATGATCGACGGAAAGCGCGTGAACAGTCGCGGGGTGGCGGATATTTCGGCTCTGAAGGATTTAAAGAAGCTAACGTTTTTCGACGTTTCCGCGAACAATTTACGGGACGTTTCGGTCATTAAAAATTTTAACGACGTGCAGGACATCGACCTTTCGGGGAATCATATTGAAACCTATACGGGCCTTGAGGATTTTATTGCTAAGCGTTATGTCGCCGCGGAGCAGGGGATCGGCAGCCAAAATTTTTGGTCGCAATCGGTAGAGATGCCGGAGGCCGTTTCGGTAAGGGGAAGTGACGTCGCATTTCAAAATCCCTACAAGGGATTTAAGGAATTATTTGTGGGCATACTGAAAGAGGTGGCCCGTGGGGAGGGCGAAGAATTGTCCGATGACGACGCCTTGGCAGGGGCATCGTCTGCAATGTTGCTTCAATCGTCGACAGAGGGCGTCGATGCAAGTTATGACATGGCGACGAATGAAATTCACTTGCGTCTATCCGACGAGTTTCTCTCGGCGAATAGAGGAAAGACCGCCGATGTGCATTTAACGTTTCTCTTTGGCGGCGCGTACGACTGGCATGTATACGGGAAGTTAAAGGTGGATGCATCGATTTAGACTACAAAAACGTTAGACTACGAAAAAGGGCGTCGGGTGTCGACGCCTTTTTTTGTGGTGTAAAGAGCGGAGTCCGTCCAATGGAAAGTAGCTATGAAAAAAAGCCCGCCGAAGCGGGCTCTTTTGCTCTTTTGATGGAACGCTTCTCTTTAGAAGGGTTCAAAGTTTTGCATATTCCACCATTCTTGTTGGTAGATGTCGTATTGTTTTTGAAGGGTGTCGACGTGGCTTTGTTCCCATTTTGCAAGGATGTCGAAGAGTTCCTTGGACTCGGCGCTTTCTACCTTTTCTTTCGCTTCGGTGTAGAATTTTACGGAGTCTTTTTCCATGTTCAGACCGACGGAGAAGACGGTAACGGCGAGGCGTACCAGATCTTCGTCTACTTTGTCCCAGTTGAAGATGCCCGGGGAGGGTACTTCTTTTTTGAGCACTTCGGGATCGAAGTTAATGTTTCTGGAATCGTCGATCAGTTTTTCGGAAAGGCTCTTCAAGTATTCGATGTGATCTTCTTCTTGGCGAGCTAAGTCTAAGAGGGCATCTTTCGTCGAGGAGGGAGCGAATTTGTCTGCAGACAGTTTGTAGAATTCTGCGCCTTCCACTTCGTTTAACATGGCTTGTCTTAGGATTTCAACTTCATTTCGCATTCATGATCTCCTTCATTTTGTCTTCGCCGAATTTCAGGGCGTCTAAGTTCATCTTCGTGATCTTTTCACCTTTTTTGCCATAGAGTTTATCGACGGCTTTTTCCAAAGCTTGTTGGCTAACCATGTTGAGGACGGCGTTAAATGCGCCGATCATGATCATGTTCAAAACTCTCGGGTTGCCATATTCGGCGGTGAGTTCGTTAACGGGCAAATGGTGGGAGATAATGTCTTTTCTGGAGGTATCCTTGCTGACCAGGGAGCTGTTGATGAAAATGTGCCCGCCCGGTGCGACGTAGGATTCGAATGTATCCAAAGAAGGTTCGTTCATAACGATGGCGGCATCGGCGGTGGAGATGTTCGGTGCGCCGATGGGTTCGTCGGAAATAATGACGGAGCAGTTGGCGGCGCCACCGCGCATGGCGGGACCGTAGGAAGGTAACCAGGATACGTGTTTGTCGTCGAACATACCGGCATAGGTCAAGAGTTGGCCGATACCCATAACGCCTTGGCCGCCGAAGCCGGATACGATTACTCTGTTTGTAGTCATTATAGATCCTCCCCATCACGTAAATTTCCCAAAGGATAGTAGGGAATCATGTTGTCTTCTAACCATTTCAATGCTTCTGCCGGCGGGTAACCCCAGTTGGTCGGGCAAGCGGAGAGAACTTCGACGATACCGAAGCCTTTGCCTTCCAATTGCACTTCGAAGCAGCGTTTAATGGCTTTTTTCGCCTTGCGAATGTTGGCCGGCGTGTTGACGGCAACCCGTTCGACGAATTTTGCGCCGTCGATGGTGGCGAGCATTTCGGCAATGCGAATGGGGCGTCCGGACCAGTCGACTTGACGACCCAAGGGAGAGGTGGTGGTCTTTTGGCCGATCAGGGTGGTGGGTGCCATTTGACCGCCGGTCATGCCGTAAATGGCGTTGTTGACGAAGATGGTGGAAATCTTTTCGCCGCGGTGGGCTGCTTGAACGATTTCCCCGCTACCGATGGAGGCCAAGTCGCCGTCGCCTTGGTAGGTGAAGACGAATTTGTCCGGGGTAGAGCGTTTGATGCCGGTAGCGACGGCCGGTGCACGACCGTGAGCGGCTTCGTACATATCGCAGTTAAAGTATTCGTATGCGAGTACGGCGCAACCGACGGGGGCGATACCGATGGTGTTGCCGGTGATGCCCAATTCTTCCAAGCATTCCGCTACGAGTTTGTGGATGACGCCGTGGGTACAACCCGGACAGTAGTGGGTAGGGACGTCGGTTAATGCTTTGCTTTTCGAGTAGATGAGTTTTTCCATTTTACGCCTCCAATAACTTTAAAGCTACGTCTGCGATTTCTTCGGCCGTAGGAATCATACCGCCTTGGCGTCCGTAGAATTCTACGGGAATTCTCCCGAGAACGGCGAGACGAACGTCTTCGACCATTTGACCTTGGTTCAGTTCTACGTCCAAGATGACCTTGCAGTTGTCGTTAATCTTGTCGTAAGCTTTGTCGGGGAAGGGCCACAGGGTAATGGGGCGAACGTAGCCGACTTTGTATCCTTTGGCTTTTAAGAGTTCGCCGGCGGATTTACAAATACGGCTCGTAGTACCGAAAGCGGTAAAGACGATGTCGGCGTCTTCTACGTCGATTACTTCGGCGCGCTTTTCGTTTTCGGTAATGGCTTTGTATTTCGCGATGAGTTTTTTGTTTTGGGCTTCCAATTCTTCGGGAGAGAGGAAGAGGGAGTTGATGATGTGGGGTTTGCGTTTGCCTTGGGTACCGGTGGCGGCCCAGTCGGATTTGTCGTAGGTTTTTACTTCGTGTTCTCTAAATTCGATGGGTTCCATCATTTGGCCGAGCATACCGTCGCCGCACATGATAACGGGGGTGCGGTATTCGTCCGCCAGGTTAAAGCCTAAGTGGATCAAATCGACCATTTCTTGAATGGAAGCCGGTGCTAAGGTTAAGGTGTGGTAGTCTCCATTTCCGCCGCCACGGGTGGATTGGAAGTAGTCGGTTTGCGACGGTTGAATGGATCCGAGCCCCGGACCCCCACGCATCATGTTGATAATCATGCAGGGCAGTTCGCAAGCGGCGATGTAGCTGATGCCTTCTTGCATAAGGGAAACGCCGGGGGAAGAGGAGCTGGTGGCGACGCGGGTGCCGGTACCGGCAGAACCGTAGAGCATATTAATTGCAGCGACTTCCGATTCGGCTTGCAGGAAGGTTCCGCCGATTTTCGGCAGTTCTCTTGCTAAGTATTCGGGGACTTCGGATTGAGGCGTGATGGGGTAGCCGAAATATGTTTTGCAACCGGCAGCGATCAGTGCGGCGCCGACAGCTTCGTTACCTTTGATTAGAATTTTTTCAGACATAGTAAGACTCCTTTACTCTTCGATGCGGTAGACGCTGATGACAGAGTCGGGGCAGATGATGGCACACGAGGTGCATGCGATACAATCATCCGGATTTTTTGCGTAGGCGGGTCTGTAGCCTTGGGGATTTAATTCGTCGGTTTTTAGGGCCAACACGTCCTTGGGGCACACAGAGACGCAAAGGGCGCAACCCTTGCAGTACTCTTGATCGAAAGTGACTTTTCCTTTTGCCATTGGTTTTCCTCCTTATAGCATCCATTGATCCCGGAAATAGAGATCGATGGGAAGAATGTATAGATCGTCTGTGCGCGCTCGGACTTCGTCGACTAAATCGCGTTTGCAGGCGGTTCCCAAGAGGGGCAGACCCGTTCGGTCGCTTACCGCTTCGGCTAACTTCAAGCCTTCGATGACGTCGTCGGCCGTGGTGTCTTTCAGGAAGTGGGCCGTGCTGAACAAGCCGGTAATTTGCGTGCCGCTTGTGGCTTGGGTATCTTCCATAAATTTGATCACTTGCTCCGGCGTTTTCGTTTCCGGACGGTTGGAGTTGATGACAAAGAGTTGTTCATATCCCGTCTCTTCCAAAGTGGGCCGATAGCGGGCGAGGGCGCGAGCACCGGAGGGATTTCCGCCGACGTCGACGATGACCCGGCCTTTCGAGTACAAAAGAACCGCATCGATCGCCGGATCCAGCGCGGGAATATCCACGGCCCGAGCCTTTACGCCGGTGGAGAGGGTACGGATGCCCTTTTCGTTTAAAAGCTCGTCCTTATCTCGTATGCGGAAATAGGTATTGATAATATCCAAATCCACAATCGATACCTCTTCGTGTTCCTCGCGTAATTTGAGGGCCAAGTTGATGGACATTTCCGTCTTACCGCTGCCGAAGTGGCCGGTAATGATGAGAATCCTGTGATGCTTCTTCCAATCCATAGTTTCTTCCTTTCTTAAAGAATCGCAGCGGAAAAACGTTAGAAAATCGGGTAACGTTTTCTGCTAAAGACAATATACCATATAAAAGATAATTTCGAAAGGAGTCGCCATAATTTCGCAAATTACATCTAATTTTTGCGTTATGGGTTTAATATGTGGCGTGATCGGTTATCTTTATAGAAAGAATCTGTTTCGGGAGGCTCGTATGAAGAAGCAATCATTTGATGAAAGAAAGAAAAATGCGGCACACGGCTTGAAAAAATCCGCGGAAGTGGAAGAAGCGGTGCGCCGATTTAAGAGCAGGGAGTCGAAGCGCGTCTTGCCCCTTTTAGGGAAAAAAGCCTCGGCGGCGGCCTTGGCGCATATCTTGCGCCGTCGATCGGGTGGAAGGCGTCCGATGTATTTGGCTCGCCGCGTGCAGCGGGCGCGGCTCGCCGGGAGCAGACGTTTTCTTACGGAAGAGGATCTTTCTCGGGCGATTCGTGCTACGGGGTTTCGCCTGCGCAGTTTAAGGCGAGGGGATCGTCGTGGTCGTTAAAAATGCCCTTTTCGCAGGTGCCGACGACGAGGCCGTGGACGATTACTTGCGCCGCTTGGGCGCTGCGGAGCGGCACGTGGCGGAAGGAGAGTATGTTTTTCGGGAAGGGGAGCGAGGCGGAGGGCTTTTTATCCTCCTTTCGGGGGCGGTGGAAGTGGAGAAAAACGATCCGTCGGGGAAGCGGCAGATGGTGAACCGCTTTACGGAGCCGGGCACGGTTTTCGGCGAAGTGTATTTGTTTTTGAAAGACACGCCCTACGATTTCGCCTGCCGCGTCGTAAAAGAAGGACGCCTTCTCTTTGTGCCGAAAGAGGCCTTCGATCCGAAGCGGGGAGAGATGGCGCATCTTCTCGTGGGCAATATGTTGTCGATACTTGCGAGAAAGGCGTATTTTCTCAATCAAAAGATGCTGATTATGTCGGCGGGAAGCATTCGAAAGAAAATCGCCCGCCACTTTCTCTTTAAAAATCCGACGGGAAAAGCAATGGAGCTGATGAACCGGGAGGAACTCGCCGATTATCTGGCCGTGCCCCGACCCTCTCTTTCCCGCGAGTTGATGAAAATGCACCGGGAAGGGATCATCCGCCTTTCCGGCCGCCGACTGTCCTTCGATCCGGAGGCGCTGGAGGCGGTTTTGTATTAATTTCTCTGTACGTAACAAGGGTTACGTACATTTTTTTTGCGGGATTTTATACTGGGATAAAAGCACGTGAAGTCAGTAAAAAGAAATAGAGGAGGCAGTATATGTTTTGTTTTCAATGTCAAGAAACAGCCGGAAATAAGGGTTGTACCGTAAAAGGGGTTTGCGGAAAAACCAAAGACGTGGCGGATTTACAGGATTTGCTTATTTACGTCACCAAGGGATTGGCGCAAGTGGCCAACCGCAAAGGGGATTTAGGCGACAAAAAGGTGGCCGTGCAAGATCGAATCGCCGACAATTTATTCACCACCATAACCAATGCGAACTTTAACGCAAATACGGTGGAAGACTATATCGTAAAGACCCTGGATATGAAAAGGGAATTGGCAGAAGGCATGAAAGATTTGCCCGCCGAAGCGGCCTTTGATGTGCGAGACGGTTTGACGGAGGCTGCAAAGAGCGACGCCGTCGGCGTGTTGGCCACAAAGAACGAAGACGTCCGTTCTCTTCGCGAACTCATTACCTATGGATTAAAGGGCACCGCGGCCTACACCCGTCACGCCAACGTACTGGGATTTAGAGACGATTCCGTCCACGCTTTTATTTTCGAGACGCTGGAGAAACTCACCGACGATCGTCTCACGGTATCCGACCTCGTAGATCTCACATTGAAGACCGGCGAGAATGGCGTCAAGGCTATGGCCTTATTGGATGAAGCCAACACGACGAAATTCGGCCATCCGGAAATGACGGAGGTGTCTCTGGAACCGAGGGACAATCCGGGGATTTTAATTTCCGGGCACGATTTAAAGGATATGGAAGAATTGCTCAAGCAAACGGAGGGCACCGGCGTAGACGTCTACACCCACTCGGAAATGCTCCCCGCCAACTACTACCCAGCTTTTAAAAAGTACGAGCACTTTGTGGGGAATTACGGCGGCAGCTGGTGGCACCAAAAAGAAGAATTTGCATCCTTTAACGGACCGGTTCTCATGACGACCAACTGCATCGTGCCCCCGAAAGACGACAGCTACCTGGACCGCCTCTACACCACCGGCGTGGCCGCCTACCCCGGTGCGAAGTATATCGGCGAAGACGAAGGGGGTCACAAGGACTTTTCCGCCCTTATCGAACAGGCCAAGACTTGTAAAGCGCCGGAAAAAATCGAGGAAGGAACTCTTATCGGCGGCTTTGCCCACAACCAAGTGCTGGCTTTGGCGGACAAAGTGGTGGACGGAGTGAAGAGTGGCGCCATTCGGAAATTCGTAGTTATGGGTGGCTGCGACGGCCGTCAAAAAGATCGGAACTATTACGAAGAGTTTGCCAAAGCTCTGCCCGAGGATACGGTGATTTTAACCGCCGGCTGTGCCAAGTATCGCTACAACAAATTGTGTATGGGCGACATCGGCGGCATTCCTCGCGTACTGGACGCAGGCCAATGCAACGATTCCTATTCCCTCGCCGTCATCGCCTTGAAGTTGAAAGAAATCTTCGGTTTAAACGACATCAACGAGTTGCCCATCGTCTACAACATCGCTTGGTACGAACAAAAGGCCGTTATCGTCCTCTTGGCCCTCTTGTCCTTAGGCGTGAAAAATATTCATCTGGGACCCACCTTGCCCGCCTTTTTAAGCGACAATGTAGTGAAAGTATTGGTAGAAAATTTCAACATCGCCCCCAACGGGACGGTGGAAGAAGATATTCAAAATATGATTTTCTCCTAAGGGAGTTTACGAAAAAGCCGCCGTGTGGCGGTTTTTTTACTTGGATCGAAAAAGGGTCATCCATTTAAACAGAAAACGGAAGAAAAGAGTGCGTTTGCCCTATAAGATTGGGTTAAAATGAGATATAATATCATAAACATCTAATGAGACGAAATTGCAACGAAGGCAAGGAGGTGCGTCTGGGTGGGAAAAGTAAAGATCGAAAAGAATACTGTGCAAGAAACATTGATTATCCCCTTATACGGCAGAAAAATGTGTGCCGAAAAGTTCCCCGAACTTTACACAGATTGTTTCGCGAAGGGTTTGTGTGACAGGTTGGATTATGATTTCTCTGAACTAGAGAGAAAGAATCGTTTGTTTTTCTACGAATTCGGCGCACTGGAAGCCGCGATGCGTCAGTTAGATATGATGTGGGAAGTGAAAGAATATCTGAAGATGTATCCCGAAGCTGCGATCGTCAATCTCGGTTGCGGTTTGGATGAAACCGCAAAGGCTTGCGACAATGGAAGATGTACGATCGTCAATGTGGATTTTCCCGACGTGATAGAGGTCAGAGACCGCTTGATTTCAAAGGGCGAAAGAGAGAGCAACATTGCCTGCGATTTAAAAAATTACGCGTGGATGCGTGAAGTTGACGGTTCAAAGGGAGCGATTTTCTTTGCGGCGGGAGTATTTCATTATTTTCAAAGAGACGAAGTCAAGGACCTGGTTTTAGAACTTTCTAAAACCTATGGAGGGGGTCGTTTGATTTTTGACAGTGTGGGCAAGCTCGGATTAAAGTGGATGATGGCAAAGACGCTGAAGAATATGGGTATTCGCGATGTAGAAGGGCTATTTTATACGGACAATCCGACGCGCGATCTTCATTGGTCGGATAAAATAAAAATTACGTCAAAAGGCTATATGTTAGGCTACTACGATATGAAGAGCCCCAATATCCGCGCCTCTCATCGCTTGCTCGCAAGAATAGGCGATGGAGCCATGAAGATGGCCATCCATAGAATGGAGTTTGTCGAATAGAAAGAACGAAATGTGAGATAGGCCGGGGCATTCGCGGAAAACAGCGAATGGAGGATGAAGGAGACGGAAAATCGGATTTGGCGAAGGAATTTCACGAAAAAAACCGCCATATGGCGGTTTTTTTACTTGGATCGGCGGCGGCACTCAAACAATAAATCTCGAAAACACCCTACAGACC
>JAEXBU010000025.1 GCA_023393815.1 Bacillota bacterium
GGTTTACATCGGATCCACCCGATTGATCGACAACAGCTTTTTTCAAGAGGATTTTGCGAAGTAAATGAGGAAAAAGAAAAAGACGGCCTGCCGGTCGTCTTTTCTCGTATTAATCGTCTTTTTCCAAAATTTCCTTCCAGCGGGTTAAGTGTTTCCGCTCTTCTTCGGCCAACTCCGGATAGGTCGGATGCATATCTTTTAAGAGATCCACGAAAATTTCCGATACCGCGTAGCGGGCGTACCACTTCCGATCTGCGGGGATCACGTACCAGGGCGCGCGTTTCGTGGAGGTGTGGGCGATTAGGTCTTCGTAGGCCTTTTGGTAATCGTTCCAGTAGGCTCTCTCGTTCACGTCCGCTGAGGAAAATTTCCAGTGTTTGTCGGGGTTGACGATGCGGTCCATAAGCCGTTTTTTCTGTTCGTCTTTGGATAGGTGGAGGAAAAATTTCACCACGCGAAAGCCATTGTCGCTTAAGTAGTTTTCAAAGCCGCGGATTTCTTTAAAGCGACGGTTCCATATATCGTCGTCGAGTAAATCTTGGGGAAGGGGTTGGCTCTTCAGCAGATCGTGCACGCGGGTGACCAGAACGTCTTCGTAGTGGCTCCGGTTAAAGATGGCGATGTCGCCGCGGCGAGGGAGCGCCTTGGCGATGCGCCAAAGGTAGTCGTGATCCAACTCTTCTCCGTTGGGAACCTTAAAGGAAGTTACGGTGACGCCTTGAGGGTTCAGGGCCGTAAAGACGTGTTTAATCAGTCCGTCTTTTCCCGCGGCGTCCATGGCTTGCAGGACCACGACGATGCCCCGAGTGTTTTCCGCGTAGAGGGCGTCTTGGTAGGCGGCCATGGTTTTTAAATTGGCGGGAAGAAGTTTTTCCTTCACTTCTTTTTTTGTCAAAGGGCCGTCGTAGGTTGTGGGGTAGTCTTTTAGATGAATCTTTGTTTTTTCGGGAATTTTGTAGTCGTTTTTATTCATAATGCACCGCCTTTTTCGGGTATAATGAGTGTACAAACCAGGACAGGAGGAAGAAGGATATGAAAAGAGAATTGAGAAGAAGCACCACCGATCGCGTCTTTGCCGGCGTTTGCGGCGGCTTAGGCGAGTATTTCGGCATCGACTCCAACATTATTCGCGTGTTATGGGTGCTCTTCGCCTTAGGCGGGGGCAGCGGTTTGCTGGTGTATATTGTTTGCGCGCTATTGATTCCGGAAGAAGTTACTTGGTAAGCGCGGCCTCTTTTGCTTCCAAGAGCCTTTGGTTTTTCGGATCTAGAGCCAGGTAGGCGTCGAAAATTGTTTCGGCGTCTTTTTTATTGCCCTGATCGACGGCCGCATTGGCGCGGGCGATGGCCTCGGTCACCATACTGTCCATAATGGCTCGAGCGTTGGCGTAATTGTGTTTGTCTCCGTCCACCACTTTTTTGTAGGCGGCGTAGGCGGCCAAGGTGTCTCCGGAGCGGGTAAGTTTCAAGGCTTTTTTGTACTGGGCATCGGAATCTTTTAAGGTGTCCAGTTCTTGAATTTTTAAGGCCATGTCCACGTTGTCCACGATCGGCGGCAATTCATTGTAAATGGCCGCGGCGGCGTCGTAATCGCCCATGGCGATGTAGTTTTGCGCCTTGTCATAATTGCGTCTCGTACTTACGTTGTCGTACAGGTGAAAAGCGGAAAACGTCAAAGCTACGATCGCGGCGGCGGCGACGACAAACAAAAGTGCGCTTTTTCTCTTCGACGGGGCAGGCTCTTCCGCCAGACCCCGTTCCAGATCAATTTCGTCCAGGGGGCGAATGGGCATGGTTTCTTCGCTGGCCGTGGCCCGATCGGCAAAGTCTCGGTCCTGATCCACGTACAGTTGAAAAAGCTTTTTGTTGACCTGCCGTTCGGTTACCGCCGAAAGGACGAAGGCCTTGGAGCGGCTGCAGTAGCGGCAGCTTTCGTCGTCTTCGGCGTTGGTGAAGCCGCAAATGCAGCGCCACGCGCCGGGGCCGCGATCGCCGTAGGTGTAAAAGTCCGGCCCGAAGAGTTTTTTCAGTGCGTCCTTTTTTTCCTTGGGAACGACGGGTACGGTCATGAGGATTTCCTTGGTTCGATCGTAGTAATTGCGGGTGCCGTCGTCGAAATGGACTTCCGAGAGGCGGAGACGCACGCCGCGCGCCGTGTGATGGCGCTCGTCTAAAATCCAATAGGGCAAGTAAGACAGAGACTTGGGGCGGACGGTCAATTGGTCGTAGCTGTGTTGAAACACTGTTTCGTCGAAAATAAATTTGCCGAAGGCGTTAATAAATAGGACGTCCAGTTTCACGAAGGTCACAGTTTTATCGGTGTTGTTGATCAAGTCCATGACCAGAGCGAAATCCGTGTCCGCTTGCGCCAAGTACGCATCCACCACTTGCACGTCGTTTTTCGGATTGATGCGTACTTTCGTCAATATGGTTCGCATAGAAACCTCCTTGCGTTTATTATAGGAAATCGGGAGGAAAGAAACAAGAAGGGTGAAAAAAAGCACCTTGCGGTGCTAGCGACGGTAAATTTTCGGAGAAAAGGCGCGTTGTTTTTTCGACAGGAAATAACCCAACAGAACGCCCGACATATTTAACAGCCAATCGTCGATGTCGGCGCTTCGGCCGGTAAAGTATTGGAGAATTTCTACGAGAAGAAAGAGGCCGCCGTAGAGAAAGAAGGTGGGCGGAAGTTTTTGAAAGCGGCGAAAGAGAAGGGGCGTAAGAAAGCCTGGCAAGACGGCAATAAGCACGTTTCCGAAGATATTTAAAAACATACCCGTAAAGGAGCCGTAGCGCCAAAAGGTGCGAACCGTGGCGAAGGGGGTCAGGTTGATCTTCCAATCGGCAAGGGTCGTGTCGATGCCCAAGAGGACGCCGGCGTCTTCCAAACGGCGATTATCGACAAAGAGAAAAAACAACAGCCACAGGCAGTAGGTGGCAAAGACAAGAAGGAGCCGCTCCCGCTTTCGGTTGCTTCTTTTTTTCTGTTTCGAAAAGAGCTGTGTGCGCAAAAAGGAAAAGGAGAAAAAGGAAATAAGGAGAACCGCGGGCGTCATTTTTATTACGTAGGAAATCAAAAATACTTCTCCGGTTGAAAATCCGCTAAGGTGTGCAACGTCTCGTCGCTGGTTTTTACGATGGCCTCCCAATAGGGATCGTTGGAATCGTCTTTGACGCCGATGGTGAAAAAGCCCGCCTCCTTTGCCGAGGATAGAGCGTAGTGGGCATCGTCCAAAAAGAGGATCTCATCGGGGGCTACATCGAGCCGTTCGGCCAGGATTTCGTAAAAGCGCACGTCGCTTTTTTCGATGCCGACTTGATCGCAAGTTTGAATAAATTGAAAATACGGTTCCATATGAAAGCGCCGTACGGCGGGCGTCAAAAGCTCTTCGCCGGTGGCCGTAGCGAGAACCACCGGGGCGAGGCGCGCAGCTTTTTTCAGGGCATCCATAGCGCCCGCTTTCAGGGGGAGCGTTCGGTCGTAGCCGTCCCGTATAATGGCACCCATTTCGTCGAAGATGGCTTCCGGCGACTCGTCCAATTCCAGAACCTGTTTAAAAAAGGCGCTGGATTGCCTCAAACTCATGGTGGTGATTTTTTCGTGTATGGCGTCGGTGTAGACCTTGCCTTTGGACTCCACAAAGTTGCGGCCCAAATTGCGCCACATGCCCATGGAGTCGATCAGGGTTCCGTCGAAGTCAAATGCGATGGCTTTCATTGCGTTCCTTTCCATTATCGGCACATAACCTCCAAGGCCATGAGTCCGTTGATTAAGTCCTTTCCGCGGTCAAATTGCATACCGATGCGGTAGCCGTCCAGACGTACGGCGCCGGGGAGCATTTCCGCCATATCCGCGTGAAGGGTGGTGTTGGTTTCGATGGTGACGTTGTAAGGGGCGGTTAAATCTCCCAAGGGCAGAGCCTTTAAATCTTTGTCCAGAACCAGGGCGACTTTTTCTATAATTTCTTTTCGTACGTGTTGAAAATTGCGGTGTAGCACCGCGTCGTGGCCCAAGCTGTTTTTCGTCACTACGTATTCCACATAGGGCATATAGCCTTCCAGGATCAGTTGGCTGTACAGGCCGCTGTCGCCGATGACGAGCCCCACGGGCACGTTTTTTTCCTTGGCATAGATTTGGTTGATCATGGCTTCGGAGCACTTAATGCCGTTAATGCTCACCCGGTGAAAGGCCGTGGAGTAACTGTGGTCCATATTGGCGCGGTGATGGCCGCTGGAAGCGTGGTAGCCGAGAAAAAAACATACGTCGTGGCGATTGAGACCACTCATCATGTATTCGCTTCTGGGGTAGCCGCTGATCAGTTCGATGCGTTCGTCCATGTGGGATAGCGTCAGATAATCCAGGTTTTTCCCGTCGCCGTGGCTGTCGGCGACGGTAATGGTTTCGACCGTGTCGTTTTTCGAGCTTCGGCAAATGCCGTCGATGACCGCTTGCAGATGGGCGTGAACGGCATTGGTATAGGACGTATTTTTTTTCCATTCGTCGCTAAAGCGGTCGATACCGGCAATGCCTTCCATGTCGAAGGAAATATAAATTTGCATGAGAAACTCCTTTCCGTGATAGGATAGAAGAGAAGAAAGGGGAATAAAATGGATTCGTATTATATGAGAGAAGCCTTAAAAGAGGCGCAAAAGGCCCGCGACTTGGGGGAAGTGCCCATCGGATGCGTCATCGTACGCGACGGAAAAATCATCGGACGAGGCTACAACCGCACGGAAGCGGACGGATGCGCCATGCATCACGCGGAGATGATGGCTCTCGAGGAAGCCTCTGCCGCAACGGAAGGTTGGCGCATCGGCGGCGAATTGTACGTTACCGTGGAGCCCTGTCCCATGTGCATGGGAGCCATTATAAACAGTCGTATCGAAAGGATCGTCATGGGCGCGGATAATCCCCGCTTCGGTGCAGCGGGCGGCGTGGTGAACCTTCCCGCTTTTCGCGCTTTTAATCACAGCATTCGCGTGACCGAAGGGGTGCTGAAAGAAGAATGTCGGGCGCTGATGCAATCTTTTTTTAAAGGACTCCGCTAGGGCGTGTTTCGGCCTCGTCGATTTCTTTTCGCGTAAGACCTCGTACGATGGAAAAGGGATCCCCCGAGACGACGGCCCGAGAGGGCACTTTGGCACCGGCGGGAAGGCGGGTATTTTCTTCGACGATGGCGTAGTCGCCGATGTAGACGCCTTCTTCCACCGCGGAGTTCGCGCGCAAGGTGGCGTAGTCGCCGATGTTTGCGCCTCGAATCCGCACGCCCGCCTCGATGACGGTATAGGCACCAATGACGGTGGGAAAATTCTCCGTGCCCGAAAGATTTGCCGTAGGATCCACCACGGCACCGGGTTTCAAGGTGAGATGCGGGGCAAGTCGATTATCGATCATAAAAGCCTCGTTTCTTTAGTAGTTATGGAAACAAATATCCAAAATAATGGCCGATGCAAAGGAAACGGCCAGAGGAAGGGCGTCTTTGTAAATGGTAATGGCGTATTCCTTGCCGCCGACGACGGGGCTTGCGGTCATGGCCATAAGTTTTTCTCCGTTCTCTTCGATGAAAAATTCGCGGCTCCGTATAAAGCCCTCGATATCGTACTTTTTCTTTCGGTAGAAAAAGCTAAGATTGGGAAGAGAGAAGCGGGTTTTGTCGTCGAAAAAGTCGACGGTTTCGCCGTCGAAGGACAGGCGAAAGGCGTGGGTGTGAAAAGGCGCGGGCGTTTTTCGCTCCAGGCGAAATCGCTCGTTTTCATCGGCATCGATTAGTGATAGAGTATAGGGTATAAGGGGAAGTTCGCGGAATAGATAGTCGAACTGATCGGCGAGCGCGTGATCCCGATTGTGTAAAATTTTCAGGCCGCCTTCGTCGTAAAAGGCATACTCCATGGCGGCCGGCGGACGCGAGGTGGCTCGCATAGTGCATCGAATCATGGTGTCACATCCTTCCCGTTTATTGTACTATACTAGGTCGAAAAAACAAGAATCGGAACAGGGAGGTCGGCTTGGAAAATATAGAGAAACTGTTAAAGCGGATTAACGAATTGGCGAGAGAAGCGAAGGTTCGCGAATTAACCGAAGAAGAAATCGCGGAGCGAGATCGTTTGAGAAAAGCGTACGTAAAGATTTTTCGCGAAGGGTTTCGCCAACAACTTTTACATACGAAGATCGTAGACGAAGCGGGGAACGACATTACCCCCGAGAAGCTTAAGCGCGCCAAGGCGGAGCAAAAGAAGAAAGAGAGATAATATGCGTGCACTCATCGTCGGTGGCGGCAAATTAGGCATGCGCCTCGCCCGCTCCCTGGTGGAGGAAAACATCGAAATTACGGTCTTGGACAACGACCCGCGGGTCATTCAGAAGGTAAACAACGAGCTGGACGTCTTGACCATTACGGGAAACGCCCTGGACTTTACCATCTTGCGAGAACTCAACATCGAAAATTACGACATGATTATCGGCACGGTGACTAGCGACGAGTCCAACGTTTTGATCACGAGCATCGCAAAAAAATTGGGCTGTAAACGCGCCATCGCCCGGATTCGAAACCCCGAATACCACTCCCAAATTCGCTTGATTAAAGAGGAATTGGGGATCGATTACGTCATTAACCCGGAACACGCGGCGGCGGCAGCCATCGAAAAGTACCTCTTGAAAAAATATTCCCTCATGGGCGACGAGTTTGCCGGCGGAAAGGTCAAGCTCGTAGAATTTAACGTAGGGCAGGAAAAAGAGTTCGTAAACAAAAAACTCATGGATTTGAACAACTTCAACAATCTGCTCATTGCCGCCGTCTCCCGCCGGGGTTATACCTTCATCCCCAACGGGAACACGGAGCTGAAGGAAAACGACGTGATCTTGGTTATCGGCGCGCGGAAAAACATCGACGCCTTCGACCGGGATCATTCGAAAGTGACGGCGGTGAAGCCCACGCGCAGCGTCATGATCTTAGGGGGCGGCAAATTGGGGGATTATTTGTGTAGCCTTCTTTTGCGGGATCACATCGACGTCTTGGTCATCGAAAAGGACTACGACAAGGCGCAGTCTTTAAAGGAGCGGCATCCGAACGCGGTGGTCATCCACGGCGACGGCACGGACTTCAACGTGTTGGAAGAAGAAGTAATTCAGTCTTACGACGCCTTTGTCGGGGCGACGGGCATCGACGAGACCAATATTTTAATGGCTCTGTCCATGAAGGAAGAGGGAATTACGAAATCCGTGGCGAAGATCAGCCGGGTAAACTTTATCAGCGTTTTGGATAAATTGAACCTGGATGCCACCTTTAATCCGAGTTTTATTACGGCGTCTTTGATACTGAAATTAATTCGCGGCCAGGACGCTTTGGCCATCAACCTGATGTACGACGGAAATACGGAAGTGGCGGAAATTAAATTAGATGGGGATCTCAAGGTTTTGGATACGCCTTTAATGAATCTGGCCTTGCCCAAGGGAATTCTGATCGCCGCCATCGTACGGGGTCAAGACGTAGTCATTCCCAACGGCCGCTCCCGTATGCAAAAAGGCGACCGAATTATCGTCTTCTGCAAGCACAACAATGTGCGCGCCATGAAAAAGTATTTCTACAGCAAAGAAAGAGGAGGCCTGTTCCATGAACTTTGGCGCGGCATTTAATGTCCTCGGATTTCTGCTGATGGTGGAAGGGGCTTTTCTTCTTCCCCCTTTGCTTTACGCCGGCCTTCACGGCGAAGGGAGCCTTGTGGCCTTTGTCATCGCCCTGGCCGTCGCCTTGATTGTCGGAGCGGTTTTGTTTCTTATGCCGCGAAAAGAAGACCGCATTCGCGGTCGCGACGGGTTGTTTATCGTGGCAGTGGGATGGATTTTGGCATCGATTATAGGGGCGGTGCCCTTGTATCTCGGTCACGGCACGCCCACCTACATCGACGCTCTTTTTGAAATTGTCTCGGGATTTACCACCACCGGTGCTTCGGTCATTCCCAATATAGAAGTCGTGGACAAGAGCTTGGTCTTGTGGCGAAGCATGACCCACTGGATCGGCGGCATGGGGATCTTGGTCTTTACCCTGGCTCTTTTGCCTCGCGCGGGAAACAACGGCTTTCGCATCTTTAAGGCGGAAACTCCGGGGCCTGTCGCGGGAAAAGTGGAGCCCCGCATGAAAGACACGGCGATGGCTCTCTATAAAATTTACTTATTGATCACCATCGTCCTCTTTGTGCTCTTGGTCCTTGCCGGCATGAACGTCTTTGACGCGGTGATCCACACCTTGGGCGTCGTGGGCACCGGGGGCTTTTCCTCCAATGTCAATTCCTGCGGCGCCTACTTCGACAATTCGGCCATATTAATCATCATGTCCGTCTTTATGGTGATTTGCGGTACGAATTTCAGCCTCTATTCCCGCGTCGCCGTGGGGCATTGGCGGGAAATGTTTTTAGACGAAGAGTATCGTCTGTATATAAAAATCTTGGCAGTTGCGGTGCTTTTAATCGCGGCAAACTTGTTCCTTTCCGGACAAGTGCCCTTGGCCTTGGGTTTGAGGGAATCTCTCTTTCAAGTGACGAGTATTATGTCCACCTCGGGATTTGCCTCTTCCGATTACGATCAGTGGCCGGGCTTCAGCAAATGTATTTTGCTCGCCCTATACTTTTTCGGTTCCTGCGCCGGCTCCACCGCCGGCGGGATGAAGATCATCCGGATTTTGGTTTTATGGAAAATCGTGAAATGGGAGATCTTTAAAAGCATTCACCCCAACGCCGTTCTGTCCATTCGAGTGAACGGGAAAGTCGTAGAGGATCGGGTGATTTTAGGAATCGTCGCTTTCGTCTGCGTCTATATTGTTCTTTTGGGCGTGGCCACGGCCGTCACGGCCCTTTCCGGCGCGGACTTTTTAACGTCCTTTACAGGCTGTCTGACGTGCTTATCCAACGTAGGGCCGGGTTTTGCCGGAGTGGGGCCGACGACCACCTTTGCCGCTTTCGGAGGTGGCTACAAGCTGCTCTTTTCCGCGTTGATGCTCATGGGCCGGTTGGAATTTTTTACCATCCTCGCCCTCTTTGCTCCCCAACGAGGCAAGCACCTTTTAAATTAGGAGAAACGTATGCACATTACCATTATCGGAACCGGCGCCGGCGCGCGTCTTTTGGCTAAGGCATTGGTTCGGGAACACCACGACGTGGAATTTCTCATCCATCGTGGAAAGCGACAAAAAAAGGCTCTTCGGGATTTCCACGCCCAGTTTTTCGAAGAGGAAGAAGACGTGTTGGCCATGGATTTTCCAAAACCGACGGCTTCGTCTTTTGCGACGACTCCAATCGGGCGTTGGT
>JAEXBU010000033.1 GCA_023393815.1 Bacillota bacterium
TCCAAAGCCACTATCGTGTATACGGACGAACAGCCGGGAGTAAAAAATCTTTTGGATATTTATTCTTCCTTTAAACACATTAGTCCACAAGAGGCGGAACGTGAATTTCAATCTGCCGGCTATGGCGAATTAAAAGAAGGCGTGGCGGAAGCGATCGTTGAAGGCCTTTTACCTGTGCAAGAGCGTTTCCACGCCATTCGTGACGATAAAGAACAATTAGAAGCTATTTGCAGGGAAGGTGCGGAAAAGGCCTCGTACTTGGCGCGGAAGACACTAAGAAAAGTTTATCGGAAGGTCGGATTAGTACAATTTTAAGCAAATGTTGATTTTTCGCCGAAAGTTTTTTATAATAGAAACCATCTTTACGGTAGTGAAGGAGGAGTAAATTGTCCTTCGTCTCAAGAGAGGTCGCGTGTGGTGCAAGCGATCGGCGGTGCAATTGAAGGTCGCCTTCATCTTATCTCGCGAGAGCGAGACGGCGTCCCTTCGTTACGGGGAAGAAGTGCCGTAGCAATACGGAATAAAGGTGGTACCGCGGAAACTCGTCCTTTTCAGGGCGAGTTTTTTTGTTAGGAGGAATTATGAATAGCATGCAGAAAACCTATAATCCAAAGGATTTCGAGTCGCGTATTTACGCCGATTGGATGGAGAAGCACGAATTTACCCCGGATCGGGACAAAGATAAGAAGGAAGGGAAAAAGCCCTTTACGATTGTTATGCCGCCGCCAAACGTTACGGGAAATTTGCACATGGGTCACGCCATGAACAACACCCTGCAAGATATTTTAATTCGCTATAAACGGATGCGCGGCTACAGCGCCCTTTGGGTTCCCGGAACGGACCATGCGTCCATCTCCACGGAAGTCAAAGTCGTCGAAAAACTTCGAAAAGAAGGAAAGTCCAAAGATAGCTTAGGCCGTGAAAAATTTTTGGAAGCCGCGTGGGCGTGGACGGAAGAATACGGCGGGAACATTAAAAATCAACTGAAAAAATTGGGCGTTTCCTGTGACTGGTCTAGAGAGCGCTTCACTTTAGATGAGGGCCTCTCCGCCGCCGTCGAGGAAATGTTTATTCGTCTCTACAACAAAGGCCTGGTCTATCAGGGCGACCGAATCATTAACTGGTGTCCCCACGATAAGACGGCTCTTTCCGATGCGGAAGTGGAACATAAGGAGCAAGAGGGGCATATGTGGACCTTCCGCTATCCTATCGACGGGGAAGACGACGCCATTATGATTTCTACGACGCGGCCGGAAACCATTCCCGGGGACTTGGCTATTGCCGTCAATCCGGAAGATGAACGATATAAAAAATACGTCGGCAAGTATGCACGCATCCCCGTTATCGGACGAAAAATTCCTATTATCGAAGACAGCTATGTCGAGTCGGACTTTGGAACCGGTGCGGTGAAGATTACGCCATCCCACGACCCCAACGACTTTGAAGTAGGCCGTCGCCATAATTTGGGGCAACTCTTGATTATGGATGAAGAGGCACGGTTGAACGAAAATGCAGGAAAGTATGCGGGATTGGATCGAAGGGAAGCGCGAAAAGCTATCGTCAAGGACTTTGATGAAGGCGGTTATCTAGTGAAGATCGACGATCACCATAATGCCGTAGGCCACTGCGAACGGTGTAAGACCGTAATTGAGCCCATGCTTTCAAAACAATGGTTCGTCGCCATGGAAGAATTGGCGAAGCCTGCCTTAGAGGCTTACGAAAAAGGCGAGATCCGCTTTGTGCCGGAACGGTTCGGAAAAATCTACACCCACTGGCTGGAAAATATTCGCGATTGGTGTATCTCGAGACAATTATGGTGGGGTCACCGCCTGCCCGTGTATTACTGCGACGACTGCGGAGAAGTTATCGTTTCGAAAGAAGCGGTTCACACCTGTAGCGCCTGTGGAAGCACAAATATTCGCCAAGACGAAGATTCCTTGGATACTTGGTTCAGTTCCGCCTTATGGCCTTTCTCCACCATGGGTTGGCCGGATGAAACGCCGGATTTGGACTTCTATTATCCCACGGATGTATTGATTACGGGATACGATATTATTTTCTTCTGGGTCATTCGTATGGTTTTTTCCGCATTAGAGATTACAGGCGAGCTCCCCTTTACCGATGTGTACCTTACGGGACTTATCCGCGACGAACAGGGACGCAAAATGTCCAAGAGTTTAGGAAACGGCATTGATCCTTTGGATGTCATCGATCAATATGGTGCCGACGCCCTCCGCTTTACCTTGATTACCGGTTCTACGCCGGGCAACGATATGCGTTTTAGCTACAAGCGCGTAGAAAATAACCGCAATTTCTGCAACAAGTTGTGGAATGCGTCGCGTTTTGTGCTGATGAATTTGCCGGAGGACTTTTACGGTGCGAAAGTGATGGAAGATAAGTTGCGCACGGAGGATCGCTGGATCTTAACCCGCGTAGACGAAACCATTGCCGAAGTCCAAGAAAAAATCGAAAAATACGATATCGGCATGGCCGCCGAAGCCGTACACGATTTTATTTGGGATGAGTATTGTGATTGGTACATTGAAATGGTTAAACCGCGACTCTATGGCGATGACATCGAGGACAGAGAAGTGGTTTATGC
>JAEXBU010000038.1 GCA_023393815.1 Bacillota bacterium
GTCCTGGCGAGCCGCCGACGATTGAAAGTGCACAGTCTTTATTTGAAAATATGTTCTTCGATGCCCGCCGCTACGACATGGCCAAGGTGGGTCGCTACAAGTTCAATAAAAAATTGGCTCTTCGTGAACGTCTGCAAAATCAAATTCTGGCGGAAGACGTCATCGACGGGGAAACTGGCGAAGTCATGGGCACCGCCGGCGAACGGGTTAGCCGCGAAAAGGCCATAGCCATCGAAAATGCCGGCATTAACCGGGTGGAAATTTTGGTGGACGATCCCAATGAACTGGGCGAAAAGAAAAAGATCGTCCTCTTAGGGAATAATTTCGTGGATCCCGCGGCTCTGGATACGGACATTGACTTTGCGGCATTGGGTTTTAAAGAAAAGATCTATTTGCCCCGCCTGAAAGAACTCTTCGACGAATACGAAGGCGAAGAGCTCTTGGCGCGCCTGAAACTGCATTATAAAGAGCTGTCGCCAAAACATATCTTGGTGGACGACATCCTGGCGGCGGTCAATTATGAATTTAACCTATTCTACGGCATCGGAAAGACCGACGACATCGACCACTTGGGCAACCGTCGGATCCGCTCCGTAGGCGAGCTTTTGCAAAATCAATTTAGAATCGGCCTGACCCGTATGGAACGAGTGATCCGCGAACGAATGGCCGTGCAAGATCCCGATGCGGCGACACCGCAATCGTTAATCAATATTCGGCCGGTGACGGCGGCTATTAAGGAATTTTTTGGTTCCTCGCAATTGTCGCAATTTATGGATCAAAACAATCCCCTGTCGGAGCTGACCCACAAGCGTCGTCTCTCGGCCTTGGGACCTGGCGGTCTGTCCAGAGACAGGGCGGGGATGGAAGTGCGGGACGTGCACAATTCGCACTACGGTAGAATGTGCCCGATCGAAACCCCTGAAGGTCCGAACATCGGTTTGATTACATCCTTAACTACATTCGCCCGCATTAACGAATACGGATTTATCGAAGCACCTTATAGAAAAGTGGTAAAGGGCGAAGGTCTGGTAACCGACGAGATTGAATATATTACCGCCGATGTGGAAGATGAGAACATCATCGCGCAGGCGGACGAAAAGGTGGACGAAAGCGGCCACTTTGTTAACGACCGGGTAATCGCCCGCGGGATTGACGGCTTGGTCGACGTGTATAAGAGCGAAGACATCAGCTACATGGACGTTTCGCCCCAACAAATTGTCGCCGTGGGGACCAGCATGATTCCTTTCTTGGAAAACGACGACGCCAACCGGGCGTTGATGGGATCGAATATGCAGCGTCAAGCGGTTCCTCTTTTAAAAACCGAAGCCCCCATTGTAGCCACGGGGATCGAATACAAGGCAGCTCGGGATTCCGGTGTCTGTGTCATTTCCACGGACGACGGGGTCATTAAAAAGGTATCGAGCAATCAAATCGTCTTGACGCCGGACGGTGGAAAAGACGACGTGGTGTTCCATTTGCATAAATTCGAAAAAGCGAACCAGGGAACGACCATTAACCAACGGCCCATTGTAAAAGAAGGGCAACGAGTGGAACGGGGCGAAGTCATTGCCGACGGCCCCTCTACGGACATGGGAGAAATGGCTTTAGGCAAGAACATTCTTATTGCCTTTATGAACTGGGAAGGCTACAACTACGAAGATGCTATGCTCATTAATGAAGAGTTGGTTATCGACGACGTCTTAACCTCCCTGCACATTGAAGAATACGAATCGGAAGCGCGGGATACGAAACTTGGGCCGGAAGAAATTACCCGAGACATCTCCAATGTAAGCGACGATATGCTCAAGGATTTAGACGAGAGGGGCATTATCCGCGTCGGGGCGGAAGTGAACCCGGGGGACATTCTCGTAGGGAAGGTGACACCTAAGGGCGAAACGGAACTGAGTGCGGAAGAACGCCTTCTTCGCGCAATTTTTGGTGAAAAAGCGAGGGAAGTTCGCGACACTTCTCTCCGTCTGCCCCACGGGGAAGCGGGGATCGTCGTGGACGTCAAGGTCTTTAATCGCGCCGACGGCGACGAGCTGCAACCGGGCGTCAATGAAATGGTTCGCGTCTTTATCGCTACGAAGCGAAAGATTCAAGTCGGCGACAAGATGTGCGGTCGTCACGGGAACAAGGGGGTTATCTCCCGAGTTCTTCCCAAGGAAGATATGCCCTATATGCCCGACGGTCGTCCCATTCAAATCGTCCTGAACCCCTTGGGGGTTCCGTCCCGTATGAACTTGGGACAAGTATTGGAAGTGCATTTGGGTCTTGCCGCTAAAAAATTAGGCTGGCACGTGGCGACACCTGTCTTTGACGGCGCCAATGAACAAGACATTTTCGACACCTTGGAAAAGGCCGGCTATTCCGCCGACGGCAAAGTACAGCTGCGCGACGGGCGTACCGGTGAAAATTTTGATCACCCGGTCACGGTGGGTTATATGTATATGCTTAAACTTCACCACTTGGTCGACGAAAAGATTCACTCCCGCTCGACGGGACCGTACTCCCTGGTCACCCAACAACCTCTCGGAGGCCGGGCGCAATTCGGTGGACAACGGTTCGGGGAAATGGAAGTGTGGGCTTTGGAAGCCTACGGCGCAAGCCATACCTTACAGGAAATGCTTACGGTCAAATCCGACGACATCGTCGGAAGGGTAAAAACGTACGAGGCCATTGTCAAGGGCGAAAACATTCCGCAACCGGGCATTCCCGAGTCGTTTAAGGTGTTAATTAAAGAGTTGGAAGCACTGGCTCTTGAAATACAAGTACTGGACGAAGACGGAAACGAAGTGGATTTAAGTACGGACGACGAAGAATTAAATCACTTAGATTCCATGGACGGGAAAATTGACGGAGAAGATGCTGGGGAGCTGATCGAAGGAAAATCGACGGTAGACGCTTTGGCCGGCATTCGCAAAATTTCCGGCGATACGATTCCGGCAGGTTTTACACAGGACGAAGACGAAGAAGAGGAAGAGGAATAATTCCTCTTCGGCAGTTGACGGCATTTTAAAGAAAGGAGTCTTGCTCCTTGAGCAGAAACGAATTATTTCATTCCATCAAAATCGGCTTAGCATCCTCGGAAAAAATCAGGTCCTGGTCTTATGGGGAAGTCAAAAAGCCGGAAACCATTAACTACAGAACATTAAAGCCCGAAAAAGAAGGTCTTTTCTGTGAAAAAATCTTTGGGCCCACCAAGGACTGGGAATGTTCCTGCGGTAAGTACAAGCGTCTGCGCTACAAAGGCGTAGTCTGTGAAAAGTGCGGCGTGGAAGTCACCAAGTCCAAGGTGCGAAGAGAACGCATGGGTCACATTGAATTGGCCGCGCCCGTATCTCACATTTGGTACTTTAAAGGCATTCCTTCCCGTATGGGGCTGGTTATGGACATCAGTCCGCGGGCTCTGGAAAAGGTTCTTTATTTCGCCTCCTACATCGTCACCCGTGTCGACGAAGGGATACCGGATCTATACGAAAAACAACTCCTCTCCGAAACGGAATACCGGGAATTTCGCCGGGAATACGGGGATAAATTCGAAGCGAAAATGGGCGCCGAAGCCATTCGCGACTTATTGCGCAAGACGGATTTAGATGCGATTTCCAAGGATTTAAGAGAACAATTAGATGACGCTACGGGACAAAAGCGCGTGCGGATTACCCGTCGTCTGGAAGTCATCGAAGCTTTTCGAAGATCCGGAAACAAATGCGAGTGGATGATTTTGGATTGCATTCCCGTCATCCCACCGGAACTGCGGCCGATGGTGCAATTGGATGGCGGTCGTTTTGCTACCAGCGATTTAAACGACCTCTATCGCCGAGTCATTAACCGAAACAATCGGTTGAGAAAACTTATGGACATCGGTGCACCGGAAATCATTGTGCGAAATGAAAAACGTATGTTGCAGGAATCCGTAGATGCCCTAATCGACAACGGTCGCCGCGGACGTCCGGTAACAGGTGCCGGCAATCGTCCCTTAAAGAGTTTGTCGGAAATGCTCAAAGGGAAACAAGGTCGTTTCCGTCAAAACCTGTTGGGCAAGCGCGTAGACTATTCCGGCCGTTCCGTTATCGTCGTCGGACCGTCTTTGAAATTCTATCAATGCGGTCTGCCGAAAAATATGGCTTTGGAGCTGTTTAAACCTTTCGTTATGCGCGAATTGGTGAATCGGGAATTGGCTCACAATATCAAAAGTGCAAAGCGTATGGTGGAGAGGGTTCGTCCGGAAGTATGGGACGTACTGGAAGATGTTATTAAAGACCATCCCGTGCTCTTGAACCGGGCCCCTACCTTGCACCGTTTGGGGATCCAAGCCTTTGAACCGGTCCTGGTTGAAGGAAAAGCTATTAAGCTTCACCCCCTCGCCTGTACGGCTTACAACGCCGACTTTGACGGGGATCAAATGGCCGTCCACTTGCCTTTGTCCGCCGAAGCGCAGGCCGAAGCGCGCCTGTTAATGCTCTCGACGAACAATATTTTGGCCCTGAAAGACGGCAAGCCCATTACCACACCGTCCCAAGACATGGTCTTAGGGATGTATTATCTGACGTTGGACAGAAAAGGCCCCGTAAAAGGTGACGGGATGACCTTTGTCGATGAAAAGGAAATGATGCACGCTTACGCCGACGGATGGGTGCACCTGCACTCTCACGTTAAAGTACGCCGCTTTAAAGACGACGAGGATAAGCGGGGGAAAATCGTTGCGAGCACCGTTGGGCGCTTTATTATTAACCGCGCCATTCCGCAAGATTTGGGCTTTGTAGACAGAGAGAAAGATCCTTACGGCTTAGAGATCGATCGCGTGATCGACAAAAAGCTCTTGGGAAAGATTATCGACCGTTGCTATAAATTGCACGACAATCTGCAGACGGCAGCTTTCCTCGACGAAGTGAAGAGCTTAGGCTACCACTACTCCACCATCGGTGCCATGTCTATTTCGATGGGCGACGTAGAAATTCCGAAAGAAAAGCCGGAAATTCTTCACCAAGCCGATTTAGACGTGGAAAAATACGAAAAAGCCTATCGCAAGGGGCTTATCAGTGACGAAGAACGGTATGAACACGTGATTGATATTTGGAACGAAGCCACGGATCACTTGACCGAAAAGGTCATGGAAGGCTTCGGCGAGATGAACAACATCTTTATCTTTGCCGATTCCGGGGCCCGCGGTTCTAAGAACCAGATACGTCAATTGGCAGGTATGCGCGGGCTGATGGCATCGCCTTCGGGACGTACGATCGAAGTGCCGATCACATCGAACTTCCGCGAAGGTCTGGACGTATTGGAATTCTTCATGTCCACGCACGGTTCTCGAAAGGGCTTGGCCGATACGGCTCTTCGTACCGCAGACTCCGGCTATTTGACCCGCCGGCTGGTGGATGTATCCCAACAAGTGACCGTTACCGAAGAGGATTGCGGCACGGACAGCTACATCATTGCCAAGTCCTTTAAAGACGGCCGGGAAATGATCGAAGAACTCCACGACCGGATTGAAGGCAGAACCGCCTACGAAGACGTCGTTCATCCGGAAAGCGGCGAAATTTTAGCGAAAGCCGGTGAGATGATCGGTTCCGACGAAGCCGACGCGATTGTGGAAGCGGGCATCGAAGAAGTAAAAATTCGCTCCGTTTTGGGCTGTAATTCGGAAGACGGCGTTTGCGCCAAGTGTTACGGCGAAAACATGGCCACGGGTCGCCCCGTAGGTATCGGCGAGGCGGTCGGTGTTATTGCCGCACAATCCATTGGCGAGCCCGGTACGCAGTTGACCATGCGTACCTTCCACACCGGCGGGGTGGCCGCGGCTGCGGATATTACCCAAGGTTTGCCGCGGGTCGAAGAACTTTTTGAAGTGAGAAAGCCCAAAGGCCTCGCTATTATTGCCGAAATCAGCGGTACCGTTGATATTCGTGAAACGGCGAAAAAACGGGAAATTGTCATTACCGCCGACGACGGTACATCGGAGGCGTATACGGTGGTTTACGGGGCGCGCATTCGCGTTAAACCCGGCGATCGGGTGGAAAAAGGTGACGAGCTGACGCAAGGGTCCGTCTACCCACAAGACCTTCTTCGCGTCAAGGGTGTCATGGGTGTGCAAGAATACATCGTCAAGGAAGTTCAACGGGTTTACCGTCTCCAAGGGGTAGATATCGACGACAAGCACATCGAAGTTATCGTCAAGCAAATGATGTCCAAGGTGCGCGTAGATGAGGCCGGCGATACGGATCTGTTGCCCGGAAGTATGGTGTCGAAGAAAGAATTCGAACACGCCAACGAAAAGATGCGTGCCGAAGGCCTGCAAGAAGCCACGGCCATTCCCACGCTTTTGGGGATTACCAAGGCATCTTTGGCCACGGATTCCTTCCTGTCGGCCGCTTCCTTCCAAGAGACCACGCGCGTCTTAACCGATGCGGCCATCGAAGGAAAACAAGATTATCTGAAGGGCCTGAAAGAAAACATCATCATCGGTCAGTTAATTCCCGCGGGGACCGGCGTTCGGAAAAACAGCACCGTGTACTGGGAAGAAGAAGACAAGAGAAAAGAGGAATTGGATATCCTCGAAGGCATGAATGCATAGACCAAAAAAGCTCCGCTTCGGCGGAGTTTTTTCTATTGACAAAGAAGTGGGAAAGGGCGATAATTTACAATATAATTGTAAACGGAGGTCCGATGATGAAGACAAAACAACTGACGACGATGGCCATGTACTTGGCCTTAATCATTTTCAGCGGCCTGTTGGCGATTCCGACGCCATTGGGAATTCCCATTATTCTGCAAAACATGATTTGCGCCATGGGAGGGGCAGTTTTAGGAAAGAAGAACGGGACGCTCACCGTATGCGTCTTTTTGCTGTGTATTGCCGTCGGCTTGCCGGTACTTCCCGGGGGCCGTGGCGGGGTGGCCGTATTTTTCGGCATCACCGGGTCCTACTTTATCGGCTACCTGCTTTCGCCTTACGCGATCGGCCTGGCTTTGGAAAATTTGGAAAAGATGAGGCATAGAAACTTCGCCACATTCTTCTTTGTCTTTGCCTTATTCGGTGCGTTGCTTATTAATTTTACCGGCCTTTTAAGTCTATATTGGACCGGCCGAAACCTTTTCGCCGCTTTTCAAACCATGATTGCCTTTATCCCGGCGGATCTGATCAAGTCTGTTGCTCTCGCGTGGGTGTGTGAACGACTGTACGCGGCAAAGAAGCTCCCGATAATAAAAGAAATCCGCTTATAAAAAGGGAGAAATCCCGTAAAATGCTTGAAAAGTAAAGAAAAAGATGGTACACTACTGGAGTGTAAATCGACTGCATTGGAAACTACCCGCTCAACGGGTAGTTTTTCATGATTGAAAATCGATTTGTGCTGTTAGAAATTCACATTATTTAAAGGAGGTGCACTTAGTGCCTACAATCAATCAACTTGTAAAGAAAGGTAGAAAAAGATCTGAAATCAAGTCGAAGTCGCCGGCTTTGGGATTTAACTACGATTCTTTGCAAAAAGAACAAACCGTCGTAAATTCGCCCCAAAAGAGAGGCGTTTGCGTCGCGGTTCGTACTGTAACGCCGAAGAAACCGAATTCTGCGCTCCGTAAAGTTGCACGTGTTCGCCTTTCCAACGGTTACGAAGTCATGGCATATATTCCCGGAATTGGCCATAACTTGCAAGAACACAGTGTCGTCTTAGTTCGCGGTGGTCGTGTAAAGGACCTTCCCGGTGTGCGTTATCACGTCGTTCGGGGAACGTTGGATACAGCCGGCGTCGACGGAAGAAGACAAGCGCGTTCCAAATATGGTGCAAAGAGACCGAAAAACAACTAATCAAAGAGCACAATCTTTTCAATAGATGCTCTTGGCACACGACGTATGTCGAGTACCGTTGATTTTTCTCAACCAAATAGTTAAGGAGGGAAGAGAATGCCAAGAAAAGGACATATTCCGAAAAGAGAGGTCATGCCCGATCCCGTGTACGGCGACGTTGTTATTACTAAGCTAATTAACAATGTCATGCTGGACGGCAAACGGGGCACGGCCCAACGAATCGTCTACGGCGCATTGGAAGCCGTAAAAGAGGCAACGGGAGAAGACCCGTTAGAAGTATTCTACAAAGCATTAAACAACGCAATGCCGGTATTGGAAGTAAAAGCGCGCCGCATCGGCGGGGCAAACTACCAAGTGCCTTTGGAAGTACGTCCCGAAAGACGTCAAACCTTAGGCCTTCGTTGGATCGTTCGCTACGCCAGAGCGCGCGGCGAAAAAACCATGGTCGAACGCTTGTCCAAAGAAATTTTGGATGCATCCAACGACTTAGGCGGCGCTGTAAAGCGTAAAGACGAAATGCATCGTGCGGCAGAAGCCAATAAAGCTTTTGCTCATTTCAGATGGTAAGAAAGGGGATATTACGTGGCTAGAGAAGTGCCGCTTAGTAAAGTACGCAATATCGGAATTATGGCGCACATCGACGCCGGTAAAACGACGACGACCGAACGGATTTTGTATTACACCGGGCGGATTCATAAAATCGGGGAAACCCACGACGGTGGCGCGCAAATGGACTGGATGGAGCAGGAACAGGAACGTGGGATCACGATCACTTCGGCTGCTACCACCGCGCACTGGAAGGGCTATCGTTTAAACAT
The DNA here is from genome assembly GCA_023393815.1 of Bacillota bacterium. Taxonomy (GTDB): domain Bacteria; phylum Bacillota; class Clostridia; order Tissierellales; family Peptoniphilaceae; genus Aedoeadaptatus. Next base: position 8,629 of record JAEXBU010000038.1, read on the forward strand.
TATCGACACACCGGGCCACGTTGACTTCACGGTTGAAGTTGAGCGTTCCCTTCGCGTTTTGGACGGTGCCGTCTCTCTCTTCGATGCGAAGAGCGGGGTCGAACCGCAATCGGAAACGGTGTGGCGCCAAGCGGATCGCTACCACGTCCCTAGAATTGCCCACATTAACAAAATGGACGTTACCGGTGCAGACTTCTTCCGCTCGGTGAAAACCATCGAAGACAAGTTGCAAGGTAACCCGGTGCCGATTCAAATTCCCATGGGATCCGAAGATGACTTCATCGGTATGATCGACTTGGTCACCATGGAAGCGGAAATCTACAAAGACGACATGGGTACCGAAATCGAAATCACCGAAGTGCCGGAAGAATACAAGGCACAAGCCGAAGAATGGCGCGAAAATATGATCGAGAAAGTCTCCGAATTTGACGAAGACTTAATGATGGCGTATCTTGAAGGGGAAGAAATTACCCAAGATGCCATTAAGCGTGCCATTCGTAAGGGAACCTTGGCCGTCGCCATGACCCCGGTCACCTGTGGCTCCTCTTACAAGAACAAAGGGGTTCAATTACTATTGGACGCTATTATCGACTACCTTCCTTCGCCGGTAGACATCCCTGCTATTATCGGTGTGGATCCCGATACGGAAGAAGAAGAAGATCGTCATGCCGACGACAACGAACCCTTCTCCGCGTTGGCATTTAAGATTGTCACCGATCCTTATGTAGGGAAACTGTCTTATTTCCGGGTCTACTCCGGCGTCTTGAAGGCAGGTAGCTACGTCTACAATTCCAGCAAGGGCAAGAGAGAGCGCGTTGGCCGTATTCTGTTGATGCACGCCAACAAGCGTGAAGAAGTGGAAGAAGTCTACGCAGGGGAAATCGCCGCTGCCGTCGGTTTGAAAGATACGTCTACCGGGGATACCCTGTGTGCGGAAGACGATCAAATCATTCTGGAAAAAATGGAATTCCCGGAACCGGTTATTTCCGTCGCCATCGAACCGAAGACCAAGGCGTCGCAAGACAAAATGTCCATCGGTCTGCAAAAGCTCGCCGAAGAAGACCCGACCTTCAAAACCTACACCGACGAAGAAACGGGTCAAACGATTATTGCCGGCATGGGTGAATTGCACTTGGATATTATCGTCGACCGTTTGCTCCGCGAATTTAAAGTGGAAGCGAATATTGGGAACCCGAAAGTATCCTACCGCGAAGGGATCTTGTCCTCGGCCGACGGCGAAGGCAAATTTGTCCGTCAATCTGGTGGTCGTGGTCAGTACGGCCATGCCAAGATCAAGATCGAACCCTTGGAAGCTGGTGCAGGTTTCGAATTCGAAAACAACATCGTTGGCGGCGCCATTCCCAAGGAATTCATTGGTCCGACCCAACAAGGGATCGAAGAAGCCATGCAAAACGGTGTATTGGGCGGTTACGAAGTGCTCGACGTCAAAGTCAGCCTTTACGACGGTTCTTTCCACGATGTCGACTCCTCGGAAATGGCATTTAAGATCGCTGGGTCCATGGCACTGCGCGACGCATTGTCAAAAGCAGATCCCGTCTTATTGGAACCGGTCATGAAAGTTGAAATCGTCACCCCCGAAGAGTACATGGGCGATGTAATCGGCGACATTAACTCTCGTCGCGGACGTATGGAAGGGATGGAACTCGTTGCCGGTGCACAAATCGTCACCTGCTACGTTCCCTTGGCGGAAATGTTCGGCTACGCAACCAGCTTGCGTTCCAATACCCAAGGCCGCGCAAACTACTCCATGCAATTCGACCACTACGAACAAGTTCCCAAGAACGTGTCCGAAGAAGTACTCAACGGCAAGAATAAATAAGGAAATATATCTAAAGGAGGACAATTATGGCAAAAGGAAAATTTGAAAGAACCAAACCCCACGTCAACGTCGGCACCATCGGCCACGTCGACCACGGCAAGACCACCCTTACGGCGGCCATCACCCTCGTATTAAACAAAC
>JAEXBU010000090.1 GCA_023393815.1 Bacillota bacterium
TTTCGGCGAAAGCGAAGGGAAGGAACATAGAGGTCTGTTGCCCTTATCGGTTACGTATTCCAGCGATCTACACGCGATGGGTCAGTGGGTGCAGGAAGGGCCGCGAAATGTCTTTGAAACCGTCCTCTACATCGAACACACGGGATCGGACTTGGTCATCCCTGCCTTCGACATGGACGACGGTTTGCATTCTGTGGAAGGAAGGACTGTGGAGGAAGTGAACCGAGCGGCATTTATGGGTACTCGCGCCGCGCACGAAGCGGGGGGTGTGCCTACTATTTCCATGGTCTACGACCGTTTTGGCGCCTACGAGCTCGGCGAGTTTCTCTACATAATGGAATACGCCTGCGCTATAAGCGCCTACTTGGATGGCGTCAACCCCTTCGATCAGCCCGGAGTAGAGGCATACAAAAAAGCCATGGCCGAACGACTGTCGCTTTAAAAAAGAGAGGAAGGGGCTTCGGCCCCTTTTTAGGTGGTTAAAAAGAACTATGCAAATTTTTATATGAATTACTTGAAACCCCTTCCTGGATGTGATACTATTATAAATTTTATTATTATGCTATAATTAAAGAGAACTATAGGTTGGATAGGAGGAAACTATGTTTAAAATAGGTGATAAGATTGTCTATCCCGTACACGGTGCCGGTGTCATCGTCGACATTGAGACCAAGGTCATCTTGGGAGAAAAGAAAGAGTATTACGTTTTAAAAATCCCCGTGAATGAAATGAAAGTGCTGGTTCCCTTGGGGAGCATGGAAGATGTGGGGATTCGTGACATTAAATCACCGGAGGAAATGGACAAGGTACTGGAAGTACTGAAGGATCCTACAAAAGAAAAAATGCCCACAAACTGGAATCGTCGCTATCGTTTCCATCAGGAGAAAATCAAGACCGGCGATTTGGAAGAAATTGCCAAGGTTATAAAAAATTTGGAAAGTTTGGATCGCGAAAAGGCGCTTTCAACGGGCGAACGAAAGATCTTAAACACGGCTCGTCAAATTATCTTGTCCGAAATGGTCTTGGTCTACGATAAATCGTTTGACGAAGTGGTAAAGCTCGTGGATGACACCATGGCAGAAGGTTGCTTAAAGGATATGGAGGAAAGAGAGTAGGAACAATTATGGGTATTCGATCGAACCGTATCTTTCACCTGGTGTTCCGACTGCTCTTCACCCTTTTGGGCTTGGCGGTGGGTCATCTGGTGTTGGGACTGTTACGCGATTTAAATGCCATAAAAATCTTTGGCCGCTTCATTCCGCAAGGGGCTGTTCCCGTTGTCGTATTTATTTTATTTGCTATTTTATTTTTTATACTCGGGAAGTACGCCTATGTGGCCTTGTGGCGGTTCGTAGATTTTGTGGAATCGGAAATGAAGGATGTTCCGGCAGGAGATATTCTCTGGGGCGTCTTCGGCCTTCTTATCGGCATTGTAATTGCGTTTCTTGTGTCCCTGCCGATTTATCGCTTAAACATCGCTTATATCAGCAGCTTTTTGTCCCTGATTATTTACGTGGTTCTCGGCGTCTTGGGCATACGGATTATGCTCTATAAGCGGGAGGAAATTGCCCAGTCTGTGCGGAATCTCCTACAGGGGGCCGGCGCCGTAAAATTAAAAGGCGCGGAGAAAAAACAGGCAGCGCCGAAACTGTTGGATACGTCGGTAATTATCGACGGCCGGATCGTGGACATTATCGAGTTAGGTTTTATGGAAGGACCCATCGTCGTGCCGAGTTTCGTTTTGAGCGAATTGCAGGGAATCGCCGATTCGTCCAACACCATGAGTCGAACCAAAGGCCGAAAAGGTTTGGATGCCTTAAAAAAACTGCAGGACGACAGCAGACGTAAAATCAAAATTGTCGAGAAGAATTACAACGATTTGGCGGAAGTGGATACCATGCTCTTGCGCATGGCGAAGGAAATGAAGGGCGTGGTGGTCACCAACGACTTTAACTTAAATAAGGTCGCCGACGTGCAGGGCATTCGCGTCTTAAATATTAACGCCTTGGCCAACGCCATGAAGCCCGTCTTTGTTACCGGGGAAGTGACCAATGTCTTTGTGGTCAAACCCGGCAGTCAGGACAAACAGGGTTTGGGCTATTTGGACGACGGAACCATGATCGTCGTGGAAAATGGCATTGACTACATCGGGCACAATGTGGACTGCACCGTGACCAGTATGTTGCAAACTGCGGCGGGCAAAATGATTTTTGCGAAACCGGTCAATTAAAAAAGGATTCTCGGTCACAGATGATCGAGGATCCTTTTTTGTGTGGTCTATAAGAGACTATTTTAATTTAAACAAGTGGTGAACTTTCTTCCCTTTTTTTAGGTGGACGCCTTCTTTTAATGCGTCTTTGGTAATCAGTTGATCGTGGGATGCGACCTTTTCGTCGTTGATAGAGACGCCCCCTTGTTGAATCAGGCGGCGACCTTCACTGGTGGAGGCGATCAGATCCCCCTTTTGCATTAAATCGACTACGGTGATGCCGTCTTTTACTTCGTCTTCCGACAATTCCGTCGTGGGCATGTGTTCCGTGTTGCCGCTTCCGCCGAAGAGGACGCGAGACGCTTCCAAGGCCTTGTCCGCTTCTTCCTTGCCGTGAACTTCCTTGGTGATTTCCCAAGCCAACCGCTCCTTGGCGACATTTAGTTCCTGACCTTCCAATTTTTCGTATTCGGCGATTTCTTCATCGCTGACGTCGGTCAACAGTTTCAGGAATTTTATGACGTCGCGGTCATCGCAGTTACGCAAGTATTGGAACATTTCGTGGGGCGGCGTCTTGTTGGGATCCAAGAAGATGGCACCTTTCATCGATTTGCCCATCTTTTGGCCGTCGGCGGTCGAGAGGAGTTTGAATGTCATGGAGTAAACCTTGCCGTCGTCTAATTTTCGAACCAAGTCGTAACCGCCGAGCATATTGCTCCATTGGTCTGAGCCGCCTAATTGCAATTGGCAATTGTATTTTCTGTAGAGAATTAAAAAGTCGTAGGATTGCATGAGCATGTAGCCCATTTCAAAGAAGGTCAACCCTTGTTCCAGGCGGTTGGCGTAGGCGTCGAGTTTAAGCATATGGTTGACGGAGAAGTGTACGCCGATGTTGCGCATAAAGTCCAGGTAGCCTAAATCCAAAAGCCAATCGGCATTGTTGGCGACAATGGCTTTTCCGTCGTCATAATCGATAAAGTGCGACAACTGCCGCTTAAAGCACTCGATGTTGTGGTTGATGTCTTCTTTTGTAAGCATTTTGCGCATATCACTTCGGCCGGAGGGATCCCCGATTAGGGTTGTACCGCCACCGAAGAGGGTAATGGGCACGTGACCGGCCCGTTGGAAATGTTGAAGAACTTTTACTTGAAGGTAGTGACCTAAGGTAAGGGAGTCGGCCGTGGCGTCGAAGCCGATATAAAAAGTAATCGGGCCTTCGCCTAAGCGCTCGCGCAATTCTTCGGGGAATGTCACTTGGTCAATGTAACCTCTTCGTTCCAGTAGATCAAATACGTTTTCAGTCATAATGCCTCCTTTTTTTGACACAAAAAAAGCCTCTGCGAAAGGGCGTCTTCCAACGCGGTACCACCTTTCTTCGCAAAAAGCCTCGAAAAATTAAAATACTCCGGCGCTGTAATTTTGAGGACGCCATCATCGTATTTATTTAATTTTGTCATATTATAAAGGGGAATGAATGCAATGTCAAGAGGAGAAAAATATTTTTTATTCATTCGAATTGTGCTATGATGAAACAGAGGTGGCGTATGATTGGCGTGGATTTAGTTTACATACCGCGAGTAAAAAAAATAATGGAAAACCACGGCGAAGCCTTTTTGGAAAAAGTTTTTTCCGACGGGGAGCGCGCGTCTTTGCGGATGCACGCCGCCCACATTGCCGGGCGGTTTGCCGCCAAAGAGGCCATGGCCAAAGCGTTGGGTGTGGGTATTTTTGAGGCGGGTCTAAAAAATTTCACCGTAGAGGTTGACGACAAGAAAAAGCCTGCGGGCCGCTACAAAGATTTGTTTTTCGACCTGTCGATTACCCATGAGGGAGACTACGCTTTTTGCGCCGCCTGTCTTGCGGGAGAAAAGAGTCCCTTCGTCTCGAGTGCGATGGCAAACCTGTTGCCTGCGTTATCGGAGACGGATCACAAGGGTTCCCGTGGAAAGGCCGCCATCGTCGGCGGGAGTGGAGGTATGTTCGGTTCGGTAGATTTGGCCGCGTCGGCAGCTCTTCGCGCCGGATGCGGTTTGAGCTACGCCTATGTAGACGATGAAATCTATGACGCTTTCTCTTTGCGTATGTGCGAAGTGATCGTGAAAAAACGGAGCGAAAGGAAGTCCCTGTTAAAGGCGGATGCAATCGGTCTGGGTCCGGGCATGGGACGAAGCGACGAAGCGCGGCGCGCGTTTTTAGACATCTATGCTATCGATAAACCCATGGTCGTGGACGCCGACGGCTTGTATCATTTAGCGGAAGAAAAGCCGGCTGGGTGCGGGGAAAAGATTTATACGCCCCATGCCGGGGAAATGGCTCGGCTTTTAAATCGTTCCCTGGATTGGGTCAACGCCCATCGGGATGAGGCCGTAGATTTGTTTCTCTCCCTATATGGAGGCGTTGTGGTTTTTAAGGGACATCGTTCCATTGTTGCCGATAGAACGGGTCGCGCGTATAACGAGACGGGAAATGCGGGCATGGCCACGGCCGGATCCGGCGACGTACTCACCGGAATTATCACGGCTTTTTTGGCACAGGGTCTAGAAAGTTTTCAAGCGGCTCGATTAGGGGTATACATACACGGACTGGCAGGAGATATCGCCGCCTTACATAAAAGTCAGTGGGGACTCATTGCTTCGGATATAATTGATACGTTGCCCGAAGCCTTCCTCCTTTTAAAGGCGCGACGATCCCTCAACCGGTAAGTAAGATAGAAAGGTTGTGATCTATGGTTATTAAAAGAGGCGATGTATTTTACGCCGACCTGAGTCCGGTGATCGGCTCGGAGCAGGGGGGCGTAAGGCCGGTGGTCATTATTCAGAATGACGTCGGAAATAAGTATTCGCCCACGACGATCGTAGCGGCGATCACATCGCAAATGAACAAGACGAAGCTGCCCACCCACGTAAAGGTGAAGGCGGCAAATAACGATCTGCCGAAAAATTCTGTAATCCTTTTGGAACAGATCCGCACTATCGACAAAAAGAGGCTCAGGGAAAAGATCGGCAAGTTCGGTACGAAGATTATGGACGATGTAGATGAAGCATTAAAAATTAGTATCGGTCTGTAATACATAATAAAGCGCGGCCAGTCCCGCGCTTTTTTCGTTTTCATTGGTCTGTAGGGTGGATTGTTGTATAATAGATAAGATGAATGAAACAAAGAAAGGATGAGATTGTGAAACGCAATTGGAAAAAAATAAGTGCCGCCTGTGCGCTCAGTTTCCTATTGATAGGGGCGGCAATTCCCGCCTTTGCCAATGACGACGATCCCTTGGTTTCTTTAAGTTATTTAAACCAACGCCTTGAAGCCATAGAAAAAAAATTATCGCAGGCGCCTGTCGTAGGCGGCGAATCGAATACCCTGGAAGTGGTCGATTTAAAGGCCGGCGAGAAAGTCATCGTAGCCCAAGGAGCGGAATTAATTCCACGAAGCGGCCGCGTCGAAATCATTGCCGCTGAGTCGGGCGGTTTAAGCGATGTAACCGGCGGGGGCGATTTAAAAGAGGGGGAAAACGCGCCGGTGAATCACCTGCTCATTGCACCGCGAAGCGACGGGCGCGGCGTAAAAGCAGCGACCCATGCCATCGTTCTAGTACGAGGAAGTTACCGCGTCGTACCAAACAATTAGCGGGAGATGACGATGAAAGTTCTTCATCTTATTAGCGGCGGCGATACGGGCGGTGCAAAGACGCATATCTATACTCTGCTGAAAGGGCTCGAAGCCTATCATCCGGTCAGTATGGTGTGTTTTTGCCCCGGTCCATTTTTAGACGGCGCCAAGGCGCTGGGCATCGACGCTCGTCTCGTGGAGCAGAAAAATCGATTCGATATGGGTGCTCTAAAAAAAGTAGGGTCCATGATCGAAGAAGAGAACTTCGACCTAATTCATTGCCACGGGGCTCGCGCCAATTTCAACGCCATTTATTTGAGAAAGCAGGTGGATGTACCCATGGTTACCACCCTGCATAGCGACTACCTACTGGATTTTAAAGATCATTGGATAAAAGATAAAGTTTTTACGTCACTGAACAAGTTTGCGTTAAAGCGTTTCGATTACTACATCGCCATTACCGAGCGATTTAAGGCCATGTTGGTGGAACGGGGATTTCCGGAATCGGCAATCTTCGTCACCTATAACGGCATCGATATGAACAAGATTGAGCCCGCCGTGGACAAAAAGACGTTTCTCGCTCGCTACGGTTTGGAAAAGTACGGCGATCGCATGCTTTTCGTTATTGCCGCCCGGTTGGATCAGGTGAAGGACCATGCCACGCTCCTAAGGGCTGTGGCACGGAACAAGGAGGCATTGTCGGGGGCGCACGTCCTTATTGCAGGACAGGGACCCGAAAGAGAAAACCTTATGGCCTTTGTAGAGAAGGAGGGACTGAACGATTGGGTCTCCTTTTTAGGACAGGTATCCGATCCGTTCAGTCTTTACGGTGCCGGAGACGTGAATATGCTCACATCCGTCTCCGAAAGCTTTCCCTACGCTCTATTGGAAGGGGCGAAGGCCAACCTTCCCTTTATTGCCACGGACGTCGGCGGCATTAGGGAAATGGCGTCCTCCTACGGAATGGTTTTTCAACCGCAAGATGTGGAGGCATTGGGCGAAAGGATGGTTTATGCCGTCAATCATCCCGACGAAATGAAACAACGGGGCGAAGGCCTCCACGGGTATGTAAACGAACACTTTAGTCAAGAAGCCATGGCAAAAAGCCATGTAGAAATTTATACGAAAATACGTCAAAGGAGCCAACATGATCGATAAAAAAGGAAAACTCTTCGGCAAGATCAACATCATCGATTTATTGTTTTTGCTGATACTTGTCGTCGCCATTGTGGGCGGCATTGCCCGCTTTAAGGATTCCGCCATTTCCGTGGAAAGTACGTCGAAGGGGAAGATGACCTTTCTCGTTGATGAAGTGCGCACGCCGACGGTAGAGAATATAATGGAAGGGCAAGATCTGTATAGCTACGACAAGGGAATCTTCATGGGAAAGATCGTAGGTAAGACCGTGCGTCCTTACGAAGATGCCGTGGAATACGAAGGCCAATGGGTCAATGCCGAGGTGCCGAATAAGTACTCCGTCTATGTGGATGTGGACGTGGATATTAAGGAATCGGATAAGGCCTATGTGGTCGGGAGCGAGGAAATTCGCGTCGGTAACGAATACCGGGTTAAGACCAAGACGTCTTCTTTTACGGGAATTTGCGTAGGCATTACCAAAGACGGGAAGTAAGCCATGATTCAATCCGGTGTATTGATTCAGTTTTTACTTTCCATCATAAGGGCATTGGAGAATTGGTATAAACAAAGCGTACTCCATAGTTGTTTTTTTGCCATAGGCGGCGCTGTGAAAAAACAGTGGAGGGCATCGGCAACCCGTCGCCTGTTCGATGAAAGTGAAGGCGTCTTCGCCGAATCTTGGTGTTTTCGCTTTCTGCGGTTTTTTTACCGTCTCTTCAACACCATCGTCCACTGGGTACGTCTGCGCCTTACGGCGATCCTGTGGTCTTCCGTCGGCTTTCAAATTGCCGACAGCTATTCCGCGATGGATTCGGCGTTGAAGGTGTCGGGCATAGCCTCGGTGGGTTTCGGCCTCAGTGTGGTCATTCTCGGCTTACTGCAGCATAATCTTTACGGTTTCATCGGCCTCATCTTTCTTTGCGCGGGTCTTTTTTCCAACTTCCTGGCATCCGGATTTAGGGATAAAGTGGCCGGCTCCTATGCTGTGTCCGCGGCAAAGTGGTTGTGGCGTTTGCTTTTACACGATAAGGAGGTCGATTCATGGAAAGACGCGTAAAAATCAATCCCCTCCTTTTATTCGCCATGGGTTTTGTGATCGGCGGCGTGGGTTTAAGCATTAAAATTCCCTTTGTCGTGCTGCTGTTCGTGGGTCTCGTGGGGCTCATGGTTTTTTTTGAAAATCCCATGATAAGTTTGATTGCCTGCACATTCGGCTACGTGTTTTTACCGGATATTCTGGTTCTCATGCTTTTATACGGCACATTCGGCCTGTATCTTTTTAGAAAGTTCGTAAAAAAAGATGATCCGTTGATCGTCGCCGGTCATGAAGTCGTGCCCTATATGTATTTTGTTCTAATGATCGTGCAGACGGTTACGTCCATGTACCTTATGGGCTCCTTAAGGGATCTAGCCATTCATACGGGCGGATTTATGTATTTGATCTTTTTGGTGAACGAGATCAAAACCGAGGAGCAACTGCATCACATCGTCGTGGCCGTTGCCGTGGCCGCCACCTTATTGGCTCTCGTGGGCATTTATCAATACGTCGTCGGCGTAGATATAAAGAAAGAGTGGGTGGATACTTCGTCTAACGGCGCCATCCGCGCCCGCGCCTATTCGGTTTTCGGGAATCCGAATATCTTTGCAGAATACTTGGTCATGGCGATCCCATTGACTGTCGGAATCTTCTGGTCTACGAAGCGAGACGGCGTGCGTCTGTTGTTTTTTGGTATGTTCGCCGTGCAGGTGCTGTCTCTAGTAATGACCATGTCGCGCGGCGGTTGGCTCGGTCTCGCCGTGGCGGCTTTTGTCTTCGTCTGTCTGGTACGAAAAGAGCTGCTCCTCTTGGCCATTCCCGTTCTCGGAGCGGGGGTCTTCCTCGTTCCTGAAAGCATCGTGAGTCGATTTATGACCATCTTTAATTTGGCCGATTCTTCCACGTCCTACCGCTTTAAAATCTGGGAGATCACGGAAACCATGATCCACGATCACTTTTTCATCGGTCTGGGCTTGGGGCACTTGCCCTTTAAAATGGTATTCGAGCAGTATATACGAACTATGCCTATCTACCACGCCCACAATACTTTTTTGGAAGTCTTTGCGGAAATGGGAATAATCGGGTTTCTGCTGTTTGTCGTTTTTGTCGCAAGTATTTTCGTCAATTTGGCCCGCTACCCGCTCAAAAGCGACGACGCTTATATAAAGATTATGGGTGCGGCGGTTAGCGCATCCTTTGCCGGGATGCTCTTCCACGGCCTGTTCGAAAATATCTTTTACATGACCAAGATTACCACGACCTTCTGGTTGCTCTTGGCCGTGACCTTTGCCCTCGTACGCATATGCAAAAAACGTCTCGCCGCCCTTCAGACGGAGAAAAGGATGGAAAGCTATGGGAAAGAAAGTTTTATTTAGCGGTTATTACGGCTTCGATAATAGCGGCGACGACGCCATTTTACACGCGATTGTAGCCGATATTCGTGCCTGTGATCCCACCGTACAATTAAATGTCTTATCCTACGATCCACCGAGAACTCGTAGACTGTACGACGTGAATGCCACCCAGCGTTTTCACTATAAATCTGTAAAAAAGGCCCTCATAGGGACGGATTTGTTAATTAGTGGTGGCGGATCCCTCTTGCAAGACGAGACTTCGTCGAGAAGTTTGTACTATTATTTAGGCGTCATGGCATTGGCTAAGCGCTTAGGGAAAAAAATCTACGTGTATGCCAACGGCGTCGGCCCCATTCATAGGTCGCTGAACCGAAAGTTGACGGCGCGTATTTTAAATAAGGTGGATTACATTACCCTTCGGGATGCGGACAGCGCCAAGGTGTTGGAAGCCATTGGCGTGGACCGCCCGCCGATAGAAGTCACCGCGGATCCTGTTTACGGCATCGAGGGCATCAGCCGTGAGGCGGCGAAAGCGCTCTTGAGAGAAGAGCGCATAGACAGCGATAAGCATTTTTTAGGCATCGCCGTGCGTCAGTGGAAGAAGGCGCCGGCATTAGCCAATAAAATCGCGTACGTGGCCGATCGGGCTTATGAAGAGTTGGGCTTGGATATTTTGTTTACACCTCTGCACTATCCCGAAGATAAACATTTTGCCGAGGGGATTCGAGCAAATATGGTACACAAAGAGCACAGTCACGTTTTGAGCGGAAATTACGGCGTAGAGGAAATGGAAGGAATCATCGGTCTATGCGACCTGTTGATCGGAATGCGTCTGCACGCCTTGATCTATGCGGTAACCTCCAAGACCCCAGCTGTGGGCATCGTTTATGATCCTAAGGTGAAGGCGCAGTTAGAGTCCCTATCCATCGACGCTTCTATTCAGGCCGAGGGAATGGACGAGAAAAAGCTCCTAAATGCTGTCGTCGCCATGTACCGAAAACGCATCGCGGAGCGTGAACGGCTGGAAGAGGAACACGCCGTACTCTTGGAAAAAAGTAGGAGGAATGTGCAGCATGTCTTCGAGCTTTTACAATCCTAAAGAGAAGATTCGGATCTTTAACACCTTGGTGGATCCCGTAACGGAAAGTGCGAGTCGCGACATTCTTTCGGCGTTTCTGGAAGAAGACGCTTTTCACTGGGTATTTACGCCGAACACGGAGATCGTCATGGCGTTAAAGGACGACGAAAAGAAGGCGAATCGCATGAACGAGGCGGATCTTTCGGTTCCCGACGGCATCGGACTCGTCATCGGTTCGAAAATCGTCGGGCATCCTTTGAAAGAGAGGGTGACCGGTTACGATTTATCCATTTACCTGTTGGAGCTGGCCCGCGAAAAGGGAAAGCATATTTTCTTTTTGGGCGGGGAGCCGGGAATTGCATCTTCGGCGAAAGCGCGGGTGGAAGCGCAATACGGTTCTATCGTCTGTGGCGAGCACCACGGTTATTTTAAAGGCGCCCACCGGGGTTATGAGAATTCTGAAGAAGAGGCGGCCGTGATTCGTGCCATCAACGAAAGCGGTGCGGACATTCTTTTTGTGGGTCTGGGCTTTCCTAAGCAGGAGCAATTTATTTTAAACAACAAAGAAAAGTTTGAACACGTCACCTTGGCCATCGGTAACGGCGGCGTTTTGGATATTTTAGCGGGGAAAGCCAAGCGGGCGCCGAAAATTTTTATTCGTCTGCACCTGGAGTGGTTTTATCGACTCGTAAAAAATCCGTCGCGTCTGTCGCGGCAAGTGGCCATTCCGAAGTTTTTGTGGGAGATTGTACGCAATAAGAAGGCAGTAACCGTCGTAAAAGAAAACAGAGGAGGAACGCATGCATCATAACGAACAGTTCGCCGTCAATACATTACGGGCCCTTTCCATCGATCAAATCGATCGAGCCGATTCCGGTCACCCGGGTCTGCCCTTAGGCGCTGCACCCATGGCGTGGAGCCTGTGGGCGAATACATTGCATTTTGAACCGAATGACTTGCAGTGGCCCAATCGCGACCGCTTTATTTTGAGCGCCGGTCACGGAAGTGCTCTCTTGTACTCTCTTTTCCATCTCTTCGGATTAGGGCTTTCGGCCGAAGATTTGAAAAATTTCCGTCAGCTGGGTTCCAAGACGCCCGGCCATCCGGAATACGGCCACACCAAGGGAGTCGAAACCACTACGGGGCCACTGGGCGCAGGCATTTCTACCGCTGTAGGATTCGCTATGGCGGAGACGCGCCTCGCAGCGAAATACAACGAACCCGGCTATGATTTTATCGACCATTATACCTATGTGCTTTGCGGCGACGGGGACTTGATGGAGGGGATCAGCAACGAGGCCTCCTCCATTGCGGGAACATTGGAGTTGGGGAAGCTCATCGTTCTGTACGATTCCAATAACATAACCATAGAAGGCAACACGGAACTTTCGTTTAAGGAAGACATTCCCGCCCGCTACCGTGCCCTGGGCTGGCACGTGCTCACCGTGGAAGACGGTACGGATTTGGACGCCATTGGGCAGGCGGTGGAAGCGGCGAAACAGGAAAAGATCAAACCTACGTTGATTCAGGTAAAGACTGCCATCGGCTACGGTTCGCCCCTAGAAGGTTCCGTCGGCGTACACGGATCCCCCTTAGGGGAAGAAAAAAATAAGGCAACCCGCGAAAAATTAGGTTACCGGGTATCTCCTTTTGAGGTAGCCGACGAAGTAAGGGAATTGGTTGCCGAAAAATTGCAAGAGAAGCATAGGGTTTACGAAACCTGGAAGGCCATGGAGGCAAAGTACAAAGAAGTTTTTGCCGATAAATACGACGATTTTATCGCCACCTACGACACAAAGAAACAAGATCTCTCCTTTATGGATGAAGACGCATTTTGGACGCCGGTGGAAAAAGATATGGCCACACGGGCCAGCTCGCATGAAATTCTTCAACGGGTGGCTGAAGGCATGGGCAATCTCTTTGGCGGAAGTGCCGACTTGGCGCCGTCGAATAAGAGTGATATGAAGAACGAAGGCCAGTACAGCGTGGACAATCGATGCGGAGGCAATATTAATTTCGGCGTTAGAGAACACGCCATGGCCGCCATCGTCAACGGCATTTATCTTCACGGCGGTTTCCGTTCTTACGGGGCGACCTTCCTGGTCTTCAGCGATTACATGAAGCCGCAGCTTCGTTTGGCGGCACTGATGGGCCTTCCCACGTCGTACATCTTTACCCACGATAGCATCGGCGTCGGCGAAGACGGACCGACCCACCAACCCGTCGAACAGTTGGCGATGCTCCGCTCCATTCCCAATATGATTACCTTCCGCCCGGCGGACTCTACAGAAGTGGCAGCGGCATGGTACGTGGCCATGCACAGCGTTTCAACGCCGGTCAGCATGATCTATACACGTCAAACCCTTCCGGAACTCGAGGGTTCGTCGAAGGAAGCGTTAAAGGGTGGCTACATTCTAAAAAGGGAAGCCAGCAATTTGGACTTAATTTTGATTGCCACGGGTAGTGAAGTGCATTTGGCCCTCGAGAGTGCGGAAGCGCTCGAAGAAGAAGGCTACGGCATTCGTGTCGTCAGTATGCCTTCTCAAGAGATCTTTGACGGTCAATCGGTTCAATACAAAGAAGAGGTGCTTCCTGCAGCTGTGCGAAACAGAATTTCCGTAGAAGCGGCATCGACTATGGGATGGTGCAAGTACGTAGGTTTAGACGGTTTTTCCATCGGCATAGATTCCTTTGGCGCATCGGGAAAAGCCTCCGACGTCTTTGAACGCTTTGGTCTCACAGCCGCGCACGTAACCGAAAGAGCGAAAGCGTATTTAGACAGCCGAAAGTAATGGAAATTTTCATGAAGCGCGTCCTTCTCCTTTTCTTTTTACTCTTGACAACGATCGGTTGTGCAAAGGGATCCGGTTCTTATAAAGACGGCATTTACACCGGCGAGGGGCGGGGGCACAGCAAAATGACGCCCATTGTCGTTCGCGTAGAGATCAAAGGCGGAAGCCTTTCCGACATTAAAGTGGAAAGCCACGGCGAGTCGCTAGAGCAGGTGCCTCAGGCGGCCCGCGCCTTGGAAAAAATCCCCGGAGCCATGGTCAATAAGAACACCACGGAAATAGATGGCATTGCCGGGGCTACAGAGACGTCGGCCGGTCTCAAGGCCGCCGTAGACGACGCCTTGCAAAAAGCAAAAGGATAGTATAGAAAAAGGACCTCCGCGAGGGAGGTCCTTTTTCTATGGGCGAATATTGTTAATGGGAATTCTTCAGCAGGGATTCGACGATGGCGATGGAAGAAGCGATACAGCGCGGACAATAGGTTTCTATGCTGCCGTCTGTAAAAGCCGCGTCCATTTCTCCGGGCTTTGAAAAATCGTGGCCCAAAATAGTGCGGCAGTAAACGGAGCCGTTGGATGTGCGAAAGGCGTCGTCAAAAGCCTTGACTTTTTCTTCCAAAAGTACAGGATCGTCTTTATAGGCGAGCCCCAAGACCATAGTGGCGGCGTTGACACAGCCACAGGTCTCTCCACGGTAACGGCCGCTGCCAAAGGGCGCGGCCAGGGCTTCGGCGGTTTCTTTTGATACACCGTAGGCTTTACTAAAGGTGGAAAGAACCACTTGGGCACAATTTTTTTTATTTTCCATGGGGATACCTCCTGAAGAATACGATGTTTTTTGCGTAAGATTTCGACGGCGGTTCGTAGATGCCTAAAAAAGCGGAGAGAAAATTGGTAATGCCCTCTAAAGAATATGCATTAAAGCGAATGGAACAGCTGGCGCAATAGGTCCAAATGCTCTTTTCCTTGCGATTGATCGCTTGAAAGCGAGTTTTTATGGTTTTTTCTACCGTAGGATTGTGTTTACCTCCGCCGCCGAGGCCACAGCAATGGATGGATTCGTAAGGAGTGTGGTAGCTCTTCAAATAAGGCGTGATACGTTGAAAGAAGTCAAGATTTTCCCGGTCGCCGCAAGGAATATAGGCGGGAATGTCTTCCTCGGGAAGTTCGTGTAAGAGGCCTTCTTCATCCAGATAATCGTAGACGGAAATAATTTCTATGTCCGAACGATCTTTCATCATGGTATAGCAATTAGGACAGCAGCAAACGAGCCGTTTGATTCCGCGGTTTTTCACCGTGTCGAAAATCGTGTCTCGGGATAGGGGACGCCCCAATTGTTCGATGGGCTTTTTGCAGCAATCGACGGAAAAATCCACGCCGCGATCGGCACAAATAGAGATAAGTTTTTTCACGGTCTCCGGGTACTGTCCCGGGTAGTTGCAGCCTAAGTAGAGGAGCGTTTTCGTGTCGCATTTTTGCAGATTTCGCAGAAGATAGGGATTTTTTTGAAATCGTACCTTGCGACTCGGCAGGGGATCGGTCGCGCGCATGGCCATGGCGATTTCCCGGCCGGATATTTTTTTTGGGCAGACTC
The DNA here is from genome assembly GCA_023393815.1 of Bacillota bacterium. Taxonomy (GTDB): domain Bacteria; phylum Bacillota; class Clostridia; order Tissierellales; family Peptoniphilaceae; genus Aedoeadaptatus. The sequence goes on from JAEXBU010000090.1 coordinate 14,810, forward strand.
GTTTACAGTTGTCGCAGAGATAACATTCTCCGCGCAGATTTGGACGACGGGTAAATTCCTCCAAATCCATGGCGTAGTGCGACAGGAAAGGGCATTGGCGGGTGCATTGACCGCAGTGGATACATTTTTCTCTTGCGTAAGAAATCATAGGGACTCCTTTCAGTAGCGTTTTGCCAAGAGAGAGGGATCGGCTCCTCGGCGAAAGGCGCGTTGCAGTCGCTGCATATGAAAAATCGTCCTCCAAACACCGTTTTTTTCGAAGCGCCGGGCGTCGGTGGTAAGTTGCAAGGGGAGAAGTTTCGGTGTGTAGCCGGCCGTCTTCAGGCGCATGGATATATCGTAATCTTCCATGAGGGGAATGGATTTAAAACCGTCGATCTTTTCATAGAGGGCGCGGTCTAGAAATAGGCCCTGATCGCCAAAGACGATGCGGCGAAAGCGAACCCGATTGTTGGAATTAAAGGCTACGATCTTCATCATGGGATCATTCGAAGAAAATGCCAGTTTAAAACAGCCCCATGGAGAAGTGCAGGTTTCCACGGCATCCAGGGCCTGGATGGGAAAATGCGTATCGGCGTGTAGAAACCACAATACGTCGCCGGTAGTTTCTTTTACGCCAAGAGCCAGCTGGGCGCCCCGTCCCTTGGCCTTTTGAATTTTCGGGTATCGAATGGCTTCGAAGGTGCCGTCGGTGCTACCTCCATCGGAAAACACGATTTCTGCGCGACCGTGGAAGGCGTCGAGCGCCCGTTGAAAGGAATCGATGTGTTCGATTTCATTGTAGGTGGGAATAATGATACTAATCATGAGGTTGTCTCTTGTTGAAGATTCTTAAAAGCAGAAGCGAGACGGCGGTCAATAGGGCGAGAAAAAGAATAGCCAGTTTAAATTGTGGCGACGAAGGATCGTGGATTTGTTTGCCGAGATAAATGAAGGCAAAGATGCCCGGCGTTATGCCGATCAAACTGAGGATGAAATAAGGGAGAAAGCGAATCCGCAAAACGCCGGCCATATAGTTGATGAGATTGTAAGAGATCAGAGGGATCAACCGAAAAAGAAAGAACACACCTTGACTTGTACCCGTAGGGTTAAGGAATATTTTTTTCACCTTGTCGCTGCTCTTTTTTTCGATCAAATGAAGAATTTTTTCTCGGGTAACGGCGGCGGCAAGATAGTACATAATTGTGATGTTTACGGCGCAGCCCATAAGCGTATAGACTGCGCCCAATCCTGTGCCAAAGATGTAGCCTCCGGGTACGACCAATAGGGGCACGGGAAAGAGGAATACAGGAAGGATCGCCCACAGGGCTACGT
>JAEXBU010000004.1 GCA_023393815.1 Bacillota bacterium
AATCGAACCGGCGGATGCCTTGAAAGAAAACAAGCCCATGGATAAGCGCAAAAAACAGGCGGAAAAGCGGAAGAAAAAAGCGGCGAACAGGCAATTAAAGGAAAATGCCGATGCGGCCGCTGAGAAAAAGCGCCTTCAACATCAAGATCATAGGGGAAAGTCCGAGCCGAAGCCTTCGCAGAAGAGTGAAAAGCTCGAGGGGAGGGAATCGGAAAAAGTTCCGGAGAAAAAAACCGAAGTAAAAGAATCGGAACCGGTGAAAGAAACTCGGCCGGAAAAAACCCCGGAACCTGCGGAAGAAACCATGGAAAAGAAGCCCGCGAGAGAACCGGAAGTGAAGGGCGAGCAAACACCGGTGCCGAAAAAAGGGCGCGTGAGCCCGGTCGTGATCCTTATCGGTCTTTTGGTCCTTCTTTATGTGATTTATACACTGGTAAAATGACGTCCCTTTTCGAAAAATTGCAGGCACAGGCAACGGATCGTCACAAGGCTTTTTTAGAAAGATTGATTCCCACAGTGTCATTGGATACAATCGTAGGTGTCCCTATGCCCAAGTTGCGAAAATTGGCGAGGGAATTGGATCCCGTGTTTCTTCAAGATCTGCCCCACGCCACCTATGAAGAGAACATCCTTCACGCGTTGTTGATCAACCGATTGGAAGGGGAGACGGCATTGGGGGCTATTCGCGCCTTTTTGCCTTATTTAGACAACTGGGCTGTGGTGGATGCCATCGATCCCAAGGCCTTTTACAAGGGCGATTACCTCGACGCATTCGTTGATTTCATCGGCGACGAACGCCCTTTCGCCGCTCGTCTCGGGATCGTGCTCTCCATCCGGCATATTCAAGAGAATCCCGAAAGGCTCTTAAAAGCGGTGCAGAGCGCGCAAAGCGGTCCCTATTACGTGGACATGGCCATGGCCTGGTTTTTCGCCGAAGCGGCGCTTTACGTGCCGGAGGAAGTTCTCTCCCTGTTGCACGGAGAGGCATTACCTCCTTCGGTCCGTCGGAAAACTGTCCGAAAAATAAAAGAATCCTACCGCGTTCCCGACGCCGTCAAGGCGCGGGCGGCAGGCAGAAACTAGACGGCTCCTTTCGAGGAGCTGTTTTTATGAAAGGAGATCCATGATTTACTTCGACCACGCGGCCACTTGTCCTATGAGTCCTGTGGCTCTAAAGACCATGATCGATCTGTTAAAAGACGGCTACGGAAACCCCTCCAGCACCCATCGCTTAGGAAGGGAGGCGAAAAATGCTCTGGAAAGCGCGCGCCTCGACGTGGCGGAGATCTACGGTCTCGCCATGAAAAACGTCCTATTTACAGGATCGGGAACCGAGGCGGACAATATCGCGATTAACAGTGCCTATAACCGCCGAAAGAAGAGTCCGGGGCATATGATCACTACGGCGATCGAGCACGAGGCCGTATTGAAGTGCGCCGAAGAGCTGGAGAAAAAAGGCGTGGAAGTGACCTACGTAAAGCCCGATTGCGCGGGCGTGGTTCATGCAGAGGACATCGTCTCCGCCCTTCGAGAAGATACGTTTTTAGTCAGCGTCATGGCCGTAAACAACGAGGTGGGCACCGTTCAGCCCCTTCGCGCCGTCAAAGATAGTTTGCGAGAAGGCGTGCACTTTCATGTAGACGCCGTCCAGGCGGCAGGACACCGACCGGTGGAAAGCTACGCCTTCGCCGATACAGTAGCGATCAGCGGCCACAAGTTTTACGGGCCCAAGGGTGTAGGAATTTTACTCGCGCGCTGTGACCTCGATCCCATCGTCTACGGAGGCGGCCAGGAGCGGGGGATACGAAGCGGCACGGAAAATGTAGCCGCCATTTGCGCCATGGTTTGCGCCTTAAAAGAAGCACAGAATCGCATGGAAGAAGAGGCGGCCCACACCGCTTCCCTCACCCTTCGCTTAAGGGAAGGGCTTTCGAAAATCGACGGCGTCGCGTGCACGGTCAAAGAGGCCGATGGGCGTATCGTTCACGCCATGGTAGGGGGAATAGACCGGGACGTCCTATTGTATCAGTTGGACCGAAGGGGATTCGCCCTTTCGGGAGGAAGCGCCTGCCAGGCCGGCGCGTCCACAAAAAGCCACGTTTTGGAAGCCATGGGCGTGGATCAAAAAAATCGGGCGCCCATGCGCCTGTCCCTGGGACGGGAGAATACGGCCGAAGAAGTGGACGCCTTTTTGGAGGCGTTAAAGGATATATTAGAAGGGAATCGATCGTGAGCCGCATACTTGTCGCGATGTCGGGGGGCGTGGACTCCTCCGTCGCCGCCTATTTGTTAAAAAAAGCCGGGCACGAATGCATCGGCGTCACCATGAAATTGTACGAAAATGATACGGTGGCCCACACGGGTCATACTTGCTGCTCTTTGGACGACATCGACGATGCCCGCATGGTTTCGGCCAAACTCGGGATGGACTACTTCGTCTACGATTTTTCCGAGCGTTTCGAAGAGGAAGTGATCGATAAGTTCGTCGCCTATTACGAAAAAGGATGGACGCCCAATCCATGTATCGACTGCAATCGTTACTTAAAATTTGAAGATCTGTACAAGCGGGCAAGGGAATTGGATTGCGACTACATCGCCACGGGTCATTACGCCCGCATCGACTACGACCGAGACCTTCATCGCTACCGTCTCTTAAAGGGACCGGACGAGAAAAAAGATCAGTCCTACGTCCTCTACAGCCTTACCCAAGAGCAGCTCGCTCACACACTCTTTCCCTTGGGCGAATACGAAAAGAGCGACGTGCGCAAAATCGCCGAAGAGGCGGGTCTGGTGAATGCGAAAAAACATGATTCCCAAGACATCTGTTTCGTCCCCGACGGAGATTACAAAGCCTTTTTGGAGCGCAGGGAGAAGAAAACCTACCCGGCGGGCAACATTGTGGATGAAAAAGGACGCATCCTCGGCCGACACGACGGCGCCATAGGCTACACGATCGGCCAAAGAAAGGGTCTGGGCATCGCCTGCGGCCATCCGGTCTATGTAGTGGATAAGGATATGGACACCAACACCGTGGTGGTGGGCAATAAGGAAAGTCTAAAAAAACGTGTTCTCGTTGCCGCGGACTTCCACTGGCTCAGCGTGCCGGAAACCGAGCGCTTAAAGGTCACCGCGCGCACCCGCTACCACGGGCCGGAGACGGCGGCCACCTTAATCGATGAAAAAAACGGCCGCGTTCGGGTGCTCTTCGACGAGCCCCACGGAGCCATCGCCAAGGGACAGGCCGTGGTCTGCTACGACGGGGATACGGTCATCGGCGGCGGCACCATTGTAGAG
>JAEXBU010000048.1 GCA_023393815.1 Bacillota bacterium
AGCAAGCAAGCAAGCAAGCAAGCAAGATAATATCTAACAGCTATTTTGCTTTATTAAAAGAAGCGGCGGATATTGTTGGGGTTGAAATATTTGGTGGTGTTCATAAAACAGCACTAAATTTGGTTGCGAAATATTCTTCTCAGAGAGTGCCTGCTGAAGCCTTGAATGAAGAGAACTATGTAGGGGTTGAGAATTTATTGAAAGATAAATTAGGTAAAGTGGATTCCAGCTATGTTCCTAAGCAAGGAAATTTCATTGCTTTTAAAAAAGGAAACATTCTGATAGGAAACATAAGACCCTATTTAAGAAAGATTTGGATTGCCGATGTTGATGGGGGAACAAATGGAGACGTATTGACAATTTGTATAAAAGAGGAGTTTAAAAATAAAATTATTCCAAAATTTTTATATCAGGTATTGTCGGATGAATCTTTCTTTGAATACAATATCAGATTTTCTAAAGGAGCAAAAATGCCTAGGGGAGATAAAAAGAAGATTATGGAATATGAATTTCTACTTCCACCTGTACCAGTTCAAGAATACATTGTTTCTATTTTAGATACGTTTGATAAATTAGTGAATGATGTAAGAGAAGGCTTGCCAAAAGAAATAGAATTAAGACAAAAGCAGTATGCCTATTATAGGGAGAAATTGTTGGATTTTCCGAGGGAAAGTACGAAGCGGAAGGAGTGACTTTGATGTCTAAAGAAAAAACAAAATATCATACGTCGACCATTGCGGAAATGACGGGCGGCATTATTTTGGCCAATTTTGAAAAAAGCTTTAAAGAGCACGAGAGTTCCTATCAAAGCGAAGCGGAACTTGAAAGAGATATGATTGAGAACTTGCTTTCCCAAGGGTACGAAAGGTTAGTTATAAAATCAAATGACGAACTCTATGCAAATTTAAAAGTTCAAATCGAAAGAGTAAATGGCGTTTCTTTTTCAAAAGAAGAGTGGAATAGATTTTTAACCGAATATTTGGATGCTCCAAAGGATGGGATGATCGAAAAAACGAGAAAAGTACAGGAAGATCCTATCCATGATTTTACATTTGACGATGGGCATGTGAAAAATATTAAGATTCTTGACAAAAAAAACATTCACAATAATTTCTTGCAAGTTGTTAATCAAGTTCATAATGAAGGAAAAGCTGAAAATCGTTATGATGTGACAATTTTGGTCAATGGATTGCCTCTTGTTCAAGTGGAATTAAAAAGAAGAGGGGTGAACTTACACGAAGCCTTTAATCAAATTCATAGATACAGTAAGGAAAGTTTTAATAGCGCGAATTCGCTGTATAAGTATGTTCAGATATTTGTTATCTCCAATGGAACGTACACCAGATATTTTGCCAATACGACGGCGCAAAATAAAAATAATTATGAGTTTACTTGTGAGTGGGCCGATGCGAAAAACAAGGTGATTTGTGATTTAGAAGATTTTACTAAGACATTTTTTGAGAAGCGCGTTATTCTTGAAATTCTTACAAAATACTGTGTTTTCGATGTGAATAATACATTGCTGATCATGCGTCCCTATCAAATTGCAGCTACGGAACGAATTTTATGGAAGATAAAAGCAAGCTACGAGACGAAAAAAGCCGGCAGGCCGGAAGCGGGAGGTTTTATCTGGCATACGACGGGTTCCGGTAAAACGTTAACTTCTTTTAAGGCTGCAAGACTTGCGACGGAGCTGGATTTTATTGATAAGGTGTTTTTTGTGGTAGACAGAAAAGACCTAGACTACCAAACGATGAAAGAATACCAAAGATTTCAGCCGGATAGTGTAAATGGAAGTAAGGACACGAAAGAGCTTAAAAAGTGTATTGAAAAAGAGGATAACAGGATTGTCGTTACAACAATACAAAAGTTAAATGAATTTGTGAAGAAGAATCCAAATCATGAAATTTATGATAAAGATTGTGTTTTCATATTTGACGAGTGCCATCGTTCCCAGTTTGGAGAGGCACAGAAAAATATAAGAAAATCCTTTAAAAAATATTATCCATTCGGTTTTACCGGAACGCCAATTTTCCCGGAAAATTCTCTTGGTGGCGATACCACAGCATCTATATTTGGAGCACAGCTTCACAGCTATGTTATAACCGATGCGATCCGCGACGGCAAAGTCTTAAAGTTCAAGGTGGATTATAACAATATTACCCCCAAATTTAAATCGGCGGAAAAAGAGGAAGACGAAAAGAAATTAGCAAAATTAGAAAAGAAAATGCTTTTGCATCCGGAAAGAATACGTGAGATTACCAAGCATATTTTAAAAGTTTTTGATGCAAAAACACGCCGCAATGCGTTTTATGATTTGAAGAATAGAAGAATGAACGGCTTTAATGCGATGTTTGCCGTGCAAAGTGTGGAGGCGGCAAAATTGTATTATGAAGAGTTCGAAAAACAGCAAAAAAGTTTACCGGAAGAAAAAAGGTTAAAAATAGCCACAATTTATAGTTTTGCAGCGAATGAAGACCAAAGGGCGATTGGAGAAATATCGGAAGAGGATTTTGATGTTTCCGCCATGGATTCGAGTGCAAAGGAATTTTTGGATAAGGTAATTTCTGATTACAATCGTCACTTTCAAACCAATTTTTCTACCAAGGGCAATGAATTTCAAAACTATTACAAGGATCTATCCCTTAAAGTAAAGGAGAAGAAAGTCGATTTGCTCATTGTCGTAGGAATGTTTTTGACGGGCTTTGATGCGCCTACATTAAATACATTATTTGTCGATAAAAATTTGCGATATCATGGTCTTATTCAGGCATTTTCAAGGACAAACCGAATCTTAAATAAAGTAAAAACGTTCGGAAATATTGTTTGCTTTAGAGATTTGGAAAAAGCTACGCAGGATGCGATAAAGACTTTTGGCGATGAAAATAGCGTAAATATTATTCTCGAAAAAAGCTATGAAGAGTATATTCATGGTTTTAAAGATGAAGAGACGGGAGAGGTCATTAAGGGTTATGAAGATATTTGCCATGAAATGATAGACAAATTTCCGGAATCTACGGAAATTCTATTGGAAGCGGATCAAAAAGAATTTGCCAATCTTTTTGGCGAGCTGCTAAAAGCGGAGAATGTATTAAGAAATTTTGACGAGTTTGAGAGTTTTGAAAAAATCATCTCGGACAGGCAGATGCAGGACATGAAGAGTGTCTATGTGGATATAAGAGAAAATATTCTCAATGCAAAAAGGAATGAAAAAGCCGAAAGGGAACCAATTGATTTTTCGGATGTAGAATTTCAAATTGATTTGTTAAAAACAGATGAGATTAACTTGGACTATATTATCGCTTTGATTTTAGAAAAATCAAAAGAGCATGAGGACGTGGAAAGCGTAAAGGAGGAAATTCGCAGGGTAATCAGGTCAAGTCTCGGTACGAGGGCAAAAGAAGAATTGATCATGGACTTTATAAACAAGACAAACTTATCCGAATTAAGAAATACGGAGGATATTTTGGAGTCGTTTTATAAATTTGCGAGAAAAGAAAAGGACATGAAGATTCAAGGGCTGGTTGAAGAGGAAAAGTTGAAAGAAGATGCAACTCGTTTTATAGAAAAATCGATCCGTAAAGGCTATGTTGAATATGCAGGGGACGAGTTGGATCGCGTCATGCCACCGACTTCCCGCAGACATGGAGCAAGAGAAAAGAAGAAAGAATCGGTATTAGAAAAGATACGAAAGATGGTAGAAGTTTTTGTGGGAATTTAAAATTCGCCGGAGTAGGTGTGTTTATTTGTGGGATTTGTTTTATGGAGGAGTGCGAATAATGAAATTGGGAGATTAGAAGAAGTGGATATTAGATAACTTGAAAGACATGGCAACAGGACTTTTCAGACCGTTCACAAGTAGCGAAACAAATCCAACGGTTATTCATTACGCAAATTTACTTTGTAGGACTTCCTCTGCACGAAATAGGAAAATGGAAAAGAGGGGAAGGCTTGATCCTGAATGACAAAAGTAGAACAGGACAGGGCTAACCCACGGTGCAAAATGGGACAACTTGTGTGGGAGGATTTCCATAACGATAGAGAGAACCTCGTTTATGAGGCGGAGAGGAATTGTCTGCAGGAGAATTTGAATAAGAGAATAACACAGGGAGGAGATCGGCAAAAGCCGACTCTTTTTTTGGTGGAATACCATGCGGCGGCGAAAGGGGTCTGACGGAAGCGGTTTTCGTCGTTAGGCAATTCTTTTTATTTTTCAAAGCATGGTTCCGGTTGATTGCTATAGAATCCGTAGTTTTCAGGGAAAGATCGGGAGTATTCGGGAGTTCCTCCTAAAAATCCGGGCGGCCGCTTTTCCATGCATGTGGGCTTGCCGTGGATCGTTGATTTTTTCTTTATAATGGCGGTGGTATTTTTTCTTCTGAGCAGGTACGATGGAGAGGAAACCAGTACAGAAGAAAGGAATGGTACTATGGGAATTGCCAATGGATGGCAGTTGTTGTGGCTGTTTTTCATCTATTCGTTTGCCGGGTGGGTTGTGGAAGTTTTTCTAAAATACCGGCAGTACAAGCGCTTTATTAACCGGGGTTTTCTCATCGGCCCCTACTGCCCGATTTATGGCATCGGCGCCATTGTCATTACCGTGGGAGACGGCCTTTTGTCTCCATGGGAGACATCCTTTGCCATGCGTTTTCTCGTCTCTTTTGTTCTTTGCGGGCTATTGGAGTATACTGCCGGTTACTTACTGGAAAAATATTTTCACGCTCGTTGGTGGGACTACAGCCAAAAGCCTATGAATCTTCACGGACGCGTGTGGATAGGGAATCTAATCCTCTTTGGCATTGGCGGCGCGTTTCTATTGGAAGTATCCAATCCTCGCCTTCTGGCTCTGGCCGCCCGGCTCGAGCCTCGGTTCTTCGCCGCCATTTTAATGGCCGTGAGCATCCTCTTTGCCTTCGACGGCATTCTCAGCTATTTCATCATGAACTTGTTAAAACAAGGCGTGGAAGAGAGCCGGGCCGACAAGAGCGAAGAAATCGCCGCCGAAGTCCGCTACCTTTTGGAAAACCGTTCCGTCTTCCACAAACGGATTTTGGATGCCTATCCCGAACTGACTTTCCGCACGGAGAAGGTAAAGGCTCGTTTGGAGCGTATTCGTAAAGAGGGCGAGGCCATTCGTCTCCTCGCCGAGGAAAAAGTGGAAGCCCTGGAAGAAAAGGCGCACGCCGGTCGCGAAGTTGCGTCAAAGAACCTGATCACTACCTGGAGCTTGCAGTGGGAAATCATCGAAAAACAAGAGGCTCTTATCGCATTGCTGCGTGCGGGAAGCGAGGAAGACGCGCTTTTAGAGCTGGAAAAAACCATAAGGGAAGACAAAGAAATTTTAGAAAATAGAAAACGCCGTCTTCGGATAGTAAAATTTGAATAGGAAAAAAGCGCGAACCATCAAGGCTCGTGCTTTTTTCATCGAAAAAATTCGGGGCGGAATCTATTTTGTTTGCCGCCATTCGTCTTCCGCCTCCGCCAAGGCCGCGTCGTAGGCGGCTTTCGTCCTTTCGTCGAACAAAACCCACATGACCTCTACGGCGTGGTCTTTGCAAAAACACAGGGCGCGGTCTATGGCGATTTTTGCGGCGGCCTCGGTGGGGTAGCCGAAGATGCCCGTAGAAATCGAGGGAAAGGCGATTCGTCGAAGCCCGTGTTCGTAGGCAAGGGACAGGGAGTTGTCGTAGCACGAGGCGAGGAGAGCCGCTTCGTTTTTTTCTCCCCCTTGCCACACCGGTCCCACCGTATGAATAATGTAGGCGGCGGGCAAGTGAAAGCCCGGCGTGAGGACCGCATCTCCCGTGGCGCAGTGGCCGATTTTTCGACAAGCCGCATCCAGCCCTCGACCCGCGCCGCGGAAAATGGCTCCGCAGACGCCGCCGCCACGCACGAGCCTCTCGTTGGCCGCGTTCACCACGACATCGGCTTCGATCGCGGTAATATCTCCCAACAACAGTTGAATTGTTCCTTTCATCGTGTGCTCCTTTCAACCTGTGCATTGCTTGCATCAAGCGTATCGAAGGTTTCCCAAAAAAGCAATGGCCAATAAAAAAGGCCGCCGTCGCGACCTATTTTTTCACTTTGTCGTTGGCACGGTAGTATTCCATGCATCGGTATTGGCGAACGATCTCCAATAGATTTTCGTTTCCTTCCAGCAGTTGGTAGCTGCCCTGCATTCGGATGTAGGGCGGATGGAGCACCGTCGTGTCCTTTAAGTAGGCGTGTTGCACGGCCATCATGGGGTCGTAAGGCCAACCCATGGATTCAAACAAATACTTCATCAAGAGGAAGGGGCTCAAGTCCGGGCCTTCGCCCGCAAAGTCCACGGCCAACTTCTCTTTTGCCGCGTCGTTGGCCCAGATTACGTAAGGGGTGGTGTAGTAATTTAACTGCCCTTGTAACGTGGATAGGTCGACGGAGATCCCCATATGTTTATAAGCGAGGTCTCCTTCTCCCAACCAGGGCTTGTGGTCGCCGAAAAAGATCAATACTACCGGCGCCGGATTGTTTCGCAAGTCTTCCACCAATTGGCCCAGGGCATCGTCTGTAGCGGCAATGTTGGACAGGTAGTTGTTCATGACGGCCCATTCCCGCGGGTCTTGGCCCTCGAGGAGATCCACGTATTTTTTATCTGCCATATTGTAATCGGCATAGGGGCCGTGGCCTTGGTAGGTAAGGGCATAGGAAAAATAATACTGCCCGTCGGCCGCCACCTGATTCAAGCGCTTTTCCACTTCCGGGAAAAAGTGATTGTCCCGGGTGTAGCCCCACGGGGTGTCGCCCGTCGCTTCCTCCACGGCCTGAAAGTAATTGTCGTAAGACAGGTAGTCGTCAAAGCCTAGGCGTGGATTGATGTTCTTTCGATTGTAAAACCAACCGTAAATCGGGTGCAGCGCTTCGGTGACGTAGCCGTTATTTTTGAAGTACCGCACGTGAGAGTGGGTGTCCGACAGCATGGCGGCGGAGTTGGCGTATTCCGTGCCGGAAAAACCCGTTAAAAATCCCCGTTCCGTGTTCACTGTACCGCCGCCGAAGATATCTGCGATCAAGTTCCCGTGCAAGGACTCGGCCTGAATGGCGTGGAAGGAGTCGTATACGTCGTCGTGAATGGGCGCGCCCTCAAAAGTCGAAAAGTCGGCGAAAGACTCCAACATAATCGACACCACGTGCACCTTTTTTTCTTCGGGGATGGACGCATCCTTTACGTCCTTCCAAAGGATGGAGGCGGCTTTTTTGTCGTAGTTTTCGGGTTTTGCTCCATTCAGCATACGCCCGCTCATCAAAAAGGGATACACCAGTCCCTTGGACATATAGGTTTCCGTGGCGTTGTATGGATTGATCGGCGCTTTTTTTCCTACGAGGGCGTACACTTTTGTCGAAAAATACGGACCGCTGAAACCCTGGAAGAGGATCAGAATCGCGGCCAAAGAACCGAGCAAAAGTTGCCGCCGCCCCTTGCCGACCCAAGGCCTGCGTCGGCGGCGAAAGAGAAGGATGGAGGTGAGGATCATGGCCGCCAGTCCCGCCAAAGTCAAAGGATCGGACGTAAACACGGACAGGTGGTAGTTTCCTTTCATAAGTAACGACTCGCGAAAGAGCGTAATCTCCGGAAGAACGAAGGGTTCGTCTCGGTATAGGAGCTTAAATTTTTGTACCACGGACAGGAGAAAAAACAGAACCGATGTTGCGGAAAAGCCTAGCCACAGCCGACCGCTTAAGGCGTAGAAAAAGAGAAAGAGAAAAAAGACTGGCAAAAAATTCATCAACAAGAGCAGGGGACTCTTCAGGTAGCTGATAAACAGAGGGACGCGGGTGGCTCCGTCGCCGCAGGCGTAGGCCAAAGTAAATAAGGTAATGAGAAAACTCAGTCCTACGAGGATTTCGTAAGGCCGCCATCGTGGATGGATTCGCTTCATAGACACCTCCTTTCCTAAAGTTATAAAAGATTATAAATAGTTTACCACAATCGAGACACATCCTCCCGAAAAAAGACGGGAAAAAGATCCTAAAAAAAATACACAGAAAATCGAAAGGAAGAAAATGAAAAGGCTTGCCTTAAAGGGGGAATAGAGATACCATAAACCTATCGAAAACTTTGCAATTTCCAAATTTTTCCTGTAAAAATTTTTAGGTAAGAGTTTGCACGGGGGAAGGTAAATTGGAAGGAAGACGAGAAGGGTGAGAAGGTGCGCATAAACGCCATTTGAATGTAGGATTTGATCGGAGGCGGTCGCGTCCTTCGGCAAGCGTACACGGATGCAATGGCTGTGTGGGAATTGCACGACGACGTAAGGAGGGAGTTCCATTGAAAAACAAGTCAACGGTATTCGCATTGGCCCTGCTTCTCTTGGCGCAGGTTTTTGCGCCGGATACGGTACAGGCGATTCGCGGAGGGGCGGTGACGAATGGGGCCGAAGGCCTCGTTGACGGCGAAACGCCGAAGGAAAGGGTGCAGTCGGACAGAGAAATACACGTGGACGAGATAGGTATCTATGAAACCTGCAAAGAGGATAGTTTTTTGGCGGATCCCAACGAGGTGCTCGAGAAGGGCAGCATGAACAGGCGGGTGATACAAAATGCCTACGTGGAAGGGGAAGACGGGTCGAAAATCCCCCTTGACCCAAGGGATTATACGGTCTTTTATATTCCCAAGGAGAGGACGGATCTCACAGACCTTTTAGAAAAGAAAATTGATTTTAACGAACACCTTCTCGGGGGAAGACAATTGAATGAGGCGGCGGACGACAAATACACGACGGAGAATGTTTTTCGTATCCTAAAATGGCGATTTCAAATTGTGAGACGGGATCATACGGAAAAGCCCCGGATCGTGGAAGCTGTCTACAAGGTATACAAGAACATTTATCCCGCCTCGGCGAAGGGGGAAAAGCCCGATTATGTGCCCGATATTTTTGTGAAAGTGGCGGTCCACCCCACGGAGAACGCCGTGGACGAGCAAGTCAAATATTACTACGTCCACCCGAAGGCGAAGGTCATTATTCCGCAAAAGGATCCTAAGGGAAAGGGCGATACCCGGTTTGTGAAGTGGACGGTCAAAGAAGACGGTTCGGATGCAGAGGAAAAAGATATCACTTTAAACGAGACGACGCGCAATCAATTTAGAAAGGCATCCACGATTACTGCACAGTATAGGGGCGACGTCATTTTCCAGGAAGGAGCGACCAAGCCGGAGACGGTTCCGCTGAATTTTGTGGAGATAAAGTTCGTTCCCACGGATCGGGCGACGGACGAAACGAAAGGGGAAAAAATTTATTGGGTCAACCAGGAAAAAGAAGTCGTGATCCCCGTGAAGGATCCCTCGGGGAAACCTCCGTTTCTCTTTACGGGATGGAAGATAGACGGCGGGTCGGCCGGCGAAACTTATGAACCGGAGATGCCGAAGAAATGGGAAAGAGCAACGACCGTTACTGCAAGCTATATCGAGGGGAAAGACGTCATTTCTGAAGAAAATGCCGACGGGAGCAAAAATGAACGGCCGAAGGGCTATGTGAAAGTGACGCTGGTTTTCACGGAGAAGGCGACGGAAAATACGACGCGCACCTTCTGGGTACATCCGGGGAAAGTTGTGTCGATTCCCGTCGACGATCCCGTCGGAAAGACGATCAAAAGAGAAGACGGATCCGTCGATTCTATGTGGAGGTTTAAGGGCTGGGACGCGCCCCTTCGAGGGATATTTACCGCAGAGGAAACCGTCATTACGGCGCAGTACGAGAAAATAAACGAGCCTGCGCCCGTCGATGGAGCATCCCGGTTCGGCCTCGTTCTCTATCCCGCGGGAACGTCGGGTGAAAGGCAAGGGGTGCGAGGAGATCGGGCCGCGGTGTGCCGCGAAGTGCGCTATATGCAAGGCTTTCAAGGGAAATTCCGCCCCGCCGATCCCCTGACCCGTGGGGAGGCGGCACAAATTTTGGCGGAAGCTTTGCGTAAAGACGGCTACCGTTTCGACCGGAAGAGGGCGCCTTCTTATTCCGATGTGAAGGGAGACAGGTGGTACGGAGATGCGGTAAAAATCACCACCCGGGCCGGTGTTTTTTCAGGCTACGACGACGGCAAATTCAAGCCGCAAAAGAAGATCACTCGCGCCGAGTGGATTGCCGCGTTGTGTCGCTTCCAATACCTGGATAAGGCTGCAGGCAATTCCTTCCATATGCCAAAAGACCACTGGGCCGTCGGCGAGGTGGAAGCGGCGTACGAAAACGGCTGGCTTTCCATTTACGCGGAAAAGAAAGTACCCTTTTCCTACGATCGTCCCATATCTAGACAAGAAGCGGTCGCCGTAGCCAACCGCGCCTTCCACCGCGTGATGGATAGGGAGTATATTCGCAAAAATGCCTCGTCTATGGTTCACTACACGGACATTCACGGAGATATGTGGGCTTACGACGACATTCTCTGTGCAAGCAATACCTTCTTCCATCGGCGCGAAGGCAAATACATCGCCCATGAAAGAGGAGACAGTCGCTTTGGCGGGAATGATGTGCGCATCGAGCAAGACCTTTTCCGACAAAGTCCGAGAGAAAAATAAAGACGAAAAAAGATAGGTTCGCACCTATCTTTTTTATGTTTCGGAGGGGGAAAGTTCGCCGAAAAACGCAGGGGAAGAGAAATAGAAGAAAAATCGGAGTGGCTCGGCGACGGGTTTTCGATCTAAAAAAAGAGTTCGTTCAATTTCTCTTTCAATTTCCTTCGGGTGTTTTCATCGAGGATAATTTTTCCGCCTTGCCTAAGGAGACACCCCTCTTCCTCCAATTCCTTTAAATACCGGTATAAGCTCCGCGGGGCGATGGCCAAGAGATCGGAAAGATCTTCTCTTTTCAGAGGTAAAACCGCGGGGAAGGGGGGCTTCGCGTTTTTGTAGATGGCGTAGGCCAGGCGATCTTTCGGGGCTAGGTGTTTTTCCGCGGCGCTTTGGCGCATAGTCTCTTCGTTCAGTTGCGCCAGGTAGCGCAAGAGGAGCAGAAGGGCTTCGGGATCTTTCCATAGAGGATCCTTCGGCGTCAAGACGTAGTAGCGGCCGGCGGTTAGGGCTTTTACGCCGGAGAGGACGGGGGCTTCGGTTAAGTGCTCGATGAGCCCTAAACATTGAGGGGCGCTCATAAAGCTCTGCAGAATGCGCTCGCCGTCGCGGGCGTAGCGAGATACCTCCACGGTGCCTTTTTCCAACAAAAGAATGGGACACTCGTCGCTATCCGGATAGAGGAGCAGCTCTCCCGGGCGAAAGGGGACGGCTTTTGTGCGTACGTGCTGAAAAAGTTCCTGAAAATTCATAAAATCCTCCCGAAAAGTGCCATTTGGCATCTTTTTTTCCTAAGAAAGAGTATACACTGAGTGGGAGAAAAAAGGCACAGGATTCGAAAGGGGAGGCTATTTATGGAACGTTTTTTCACCATTGACGACGTACAACAAGCGGTTCGCGACGTACAGAAGGATACGGCGCAAACCTACGAGCAACAAACCTATCGTTTGGCGAAGATCGCCGAAAATAGCATGGATTACCCGGTGGCGAAAGACGACGCCTTCTACGACCTTTATGAAAAGGGCGAAATTTGCGACTTGGACGAGGGCCACGCACCCTATGCCCCCCGCTATATTTTGCCCGATTACGAAAAGTATCTAAAGGAAGGCAGCGATTTTTTGCGCATAGAACCGCCGAAGACGCTTCTTGAAGCGACGACGGCGTTGCTCGTTATGTACCATCACGTGCCGAGCATTACGCGCTTTCCCGTCTACATCGGGGCATTGGATGATCTTTTGGAACCCTTCGTGGAAAAAATGGCGGAAGCCGACGCGCGGGCGATTTTAAAGGGCTTTTTAATTCAGTTGGATCGCACGGTGGACGACTCCTTCTGCCACGCCAACATCGGTCCCTACGAAACCAAGACGGGCAATCTTCTTTTAGACTTACTGGAAGAGTTGCAAATCGTGACGCCGAACATGACTCTTCTCTACGACGAGGAAAAGACGCCGGATCGTTTTGCGGAAAAAGCCATAAAGTGTAGTCTTACCTGTGCAAACCCGGCTTTTGCCAACGACGCCTACTATAAGAAAGACTTTGGCGATGTGCCCTATGGCATCGCGTCCTGCTACAACGCCCTACCGAAACACGGCGGCGCCTTTACATTGAGCCGTCTGCGTCTGAACAAAATCGCTCTGGGGGCGGACAGTGTAGAAGGCTTCTTTGAAGAAAACTTGCCACGAGCCATCGACACCATGCTGCATTTCATGGAATCGAAGATCCGCTACTTGGTGGAAGAGACGGCCTTTTTTCAATCCAATTTCCTGGTAACGGAAGATTTCGTGTCCTTGGATCGATTTGTAGGTCTTTTCGGCATCGTGGGCTTGGCGCAATGTGCGGAAGCTTTGGTGAAATTGGACGGAAAAGAAGGGAAGTACGGCATCGACGCCGTAGCCGACTCCATGGGCATTCGGGTGATGGATGCGGTAGAGGCGCGGGTAAGTCGTTTCCAATCGGCCTACAGTCCCGTGTGGAACCACCGCTTTATGCTCCACGCCCAAGTAGGCGCGGCAAACGATGAAGGGACCACGGCGGCGCACCGGATCCCCATCGGTCAGGAACCGGATTTGTACACCCACATTCGCCATTCGGCAAAATTTCAAAAATACTTCCCCTCTGGCGTAGGCGATCACTTCCCCTTTGATGAAACGGCCAAACGCAACCCGAAGGCGGTTTTGGATGTGTTTAAGGGCGGCTTTAAACTGGGGAACCGCTACCTGTCCGCCTACAACGACGACGGCGATTTAATCCGCGTCACCGGCTATCTGGTTAAGAAATCCGACGTGGAAGCGTTCAAGGCCGGAAAGCAAGTGACCTACGACACGGTGCAATACGCGGCCGATCCTCTTACGAAGTACGGAATTTTGGATCGGAAGGTAGAAGGGGTCTAATGTTGTTGGTGAACAAATTGATTCCCATGAGCGTCGTGGACGGCCCGGGGAATCGGTTTGCCATTTTTCTTCAGGGATGCAATTTTAACTGCAAGTACTGCCACAACCCCGAGACCATTCACCGGTGCATCCACTGCGGCGACTGTGTGGACGGCTGTCCGGCAGGTGCCCTTTCCGTGGAGGAGAAAAAAGTGGTGTGGGATCCGGGAAAGTGCATCGACTGCGATTGCTGCATTGCCGTCTGCTCCCACGGAGCTTCTCCCAAAGTGCGAGCCATGGGCGTCGAGGACTTGATGAGAGAAATCGAAAATACGATCCCCTTTATCGAAGGCATTACCGTGAGCGGCGGCGAGTCCACCTTACAGGGAAAAGAGTTAATTCCCCTCTTTCGCGCCGTCAAGGAAAAAGGTTTGAGCGCCCTCATCGACAGCAACGGAGGGCTGGATTTTTCCGAAGGTGATTTGAGGGAACTTCTCGCAATCTCCGACGGGGTAATGTTGGACATCAAGGCCTGGGAGGCGGAAGACCATCTTCGGATCGTGGGCCGAGACAACGCCGCGGTAAAGAAAAATTTGGTATATTTGGCCGAGTGCGATAAGCTCGAAGAGCTGCGTTTTGTGCTCCTGGACAGCTTGGACAACGAACACACCTTGCGCGAAGCGGCTCGCGTCCTTGGTGAAAAAGTCCACGACGTGCGTGCCAAACTCATAAGCTATCGCCACTACGGCGTTAGAAAAGAATACGTCAAAGAGCTGCGCGCTCCGGATAGAAAAGAAAAAGACCGCCTTATCGCCATTGCCCGGGAATTGGGCTTTGGCGAGGTGGTGGATATATAAAAAAGCCTTGCAACCGTTCAGCGGATGCAGGGCTTTTTTTCGTCCAAAGTGCCGGGCAGATTTTCCAGAAGGTAGTCGCGCACGGCTTTTACGGTTTCCGACTGGTGCGCGGAAGGATTTTCGCAAAAGACTACGCGCCAGTCTACGGATTCTTTGATGGGGATTGCGATTAGATTGTTTGCCATTTCTTTTGTAAAGAGATCCTGTACGATTTCCGGCATAAGACCGATGTAGTCCGTACCGATTAAAATGGTGACCTGAAAGTCCCAGACGCTCCCCGACAAGGCGATGCGGGCTTCCAATCTTCGAGCGCGCAGGGCACCTTGAATCAAGGAGTAGGTGGGAAAGCGACTGTCGGGAATGGAAAGAGGATATTGGGCGATGTCTTCCCAATCCAAGAGGGCTTTGTGCGCCAGGGGATGGTTTTTTGCGAGAATAGCGGTGAACTTTCGGTGATCGATGAGGGTCGTACGTATGCCCACGGTGTCGTAGTCGTTGGGCTCGGTCATTAGAGCTATGTCGATGGATCGATTGAGAAGTCCTTCCCGAATGGATTCATGGTCGGAGTCGTGAAAGAGAAATTCCACGTGAGGAAAGCGGGCGTTTAATGGCGGAAGAATGGAGGAAACGTAGCTGCGCAAGAGAAAGGGCGGCGCAGCCACGGCGATGGAATGGGTGTAGCGGTTACCGATCCGGTGCAGCTGTTTTACGATTTTTTCGTGGCGGGCGAGGAGGAGTATTCCCTCGTTGTACAGGTA
>JAEXBU010000075.1 GCA_023393815.1 Bacillota bacterium
CCACATCGCCCTTCTCCAACACCGTGTCTCCATGGGGAACGATGGTCTTTCCGTCTCGAACCAATTTCGCCACGATAAAATCAAAACTTAAATTCAGATCCTTCACTGCCGTCCCCACGAGGGAATCGTCGCAAATCGGGGTTTCCAAAAAGCCGATGGCGCTTCGATCCTGGTAATAGTTGAAGGTTTTTAGCACCGTATCGTTGGGGTCCAGCATATCCATCTTCTTCACGATCCACGGCAGAAGGGATCCTTGCAGCAGACTGGAGACGATACACAGGCCGAAGACTACGTGAAAGAGATCGCCGCTGAGTGTAGCGCCGCTATTGACCACCATAATGGAAAAGGCGATGGCCGCCGCGCCTCTAAGCCCCGCCCAGCACAGGACGATGTTTTGCTTCACCGTGGATCGGAAAAAACTCATGATACCAAAGACGGCTATGGGTCGGGCGACAAAGAGCATAAACACGGTCACCGCAAAACCCACGGGCAGCCAGCGAATCAATTCCGGCAGATCGGAGAGAAAGCCGATTAAAAAGAACAGACTGATCTGCATGATTTCCGTCATACCGTCGAAGAAAAAAACCACTTCCCGCTTGCCCGTATACTCCCGATTGCCGATGAGAATGCCGAACAGATACACAGCCAGGTAGCCGTTTCCGTCCAAAACGCCCGTAAAAGCGTAGACGCCCATGGCCACGGCGAAAACGTAGATGGTAAAAAGCCCTTCTTTTCGAAAATTCACGTGCTCCGTCGTAAAGAAAAAAATTCGGCTCATGAGAAGACCAACGACGAGAGCAAAGCCGATTTGTTTGGCCACCAGCAGGGGAATGGACAGATCCGACCCCAAGAGAATGCTCAAAAAGATCATGGTCATGGTGTAGGCCGTCGGGTCGTTGGATCCGCTTTCCAATTCCAAAAGAGGCGCCGAGCGATACTTCAGGTTTAAATTTTTACTTTGCAACACCGAAGAAACCGAGGCGTAGTCCGTCGAACCGACGACGGAACCGAAGAGCATGGACTCGATCATGGAAAGGTGAAGCACGTAGTGGGCGAAAAGCCCGGTAATTGCCGCCGTAATTATAACGCCCAAAGAGCTTAAAAAAATGGCAGGTTTCAGCACGGACAAGCCCATTTCCAGCTTGGTTCCGTAACCCCCGTAAAACATAATGATAAACAGGGCAAAGGAGGCGTAACGCTCCATGAAGTCGAAATTATCGAACTCCAATCCCATGCGGCTCGCCCCGATCCCCAGGACGAAAAACAGCAAAAGGACCGGAACACCGTACTTGTGGGACACGCGAATGGCCAAGAGAGCCAAAATAAAAACGATGGATACAAAGAGTAAAAACTGATTCATGACCGGCTTCCTTCAAGAATCAACAAAGCCGCTTTCTTGTCGGCGCCTCCGGTATATTTTCCGACACTTCCGTCTTGTCGCACCACACGGTGACAGGGCATAAGGATTACGTGGGGATTTTTCGAAAGTGCCGTACCCACGGCGCGAGCGGCACCCGGCTTTCCCATCGCCCGCGCAAGGGCGCCGTAACTCATCGTCTTTCCGTAGGGAATCTTCTTCGTCTCTTCATAGACTTTTTCTGCAAAAGGCGAGGCCGCTTTTTTCAGAGGCAGATCGAAGGTTTTTCGCTTTCCGGAAAAATATTCCTCCAACTCTTCGGCCGCCTTGCGACACAACGCGTTGCTTTCGCCGCCGCAGGCGTTCGCCGTATAATCCACAGAAAGAATTTCCTCCTCCGTCGCCACGATCTCCATGCGCCCCACGGGCGTTTCGAGAACTTTTCGATACAACTTCTTCTCCTCTTGTGTCCCTTTCACTGCCTCTTTCCTCACTTTCCCCTTATTTCTCTTAAAAATCCGTCGGCCTCGGAAGCGATATAACGATTAAACTTTTCCGCACCCCTCTCGTTTAAATGGTAGCCGTCGTAGTAGTCGGACCGTGCCAAACCTGCGGCTTCTTTTGTTTCGTTGTAGTCTCTAAAGGGAATGGATTCCCCCCGGCAGAATTCCTCCACTTCCCCTAACACCGATTGATACGGGCGACTGTCGTAAGTGGGGGTCTTTACGAGAAACAGGCGAATACCTTTTTTCTCGCAATAATTCTTGATCCGCCGCAAATCTTCCTTATCCCCTTCGCGCATATGAACGAAAAAGTCGTCGGCCTGCAAGTGCACTTTTCCCGCTGCAAAAGACTTGCTTTGCCCCCGAAGGGCCACATGACCCTTCAAGGGATCCTTATAATCCCGCGGGGTGATGGAAAAATCCTCTTCCTTCAATTCGGACCAACGGCTGTGGTATTTAATCAGGGGAAAGACGGCCTGGGGCCACAAATTCCGCGGCACCGTCTTCACCACCATCGCCAGCTTGTTCAGGCTCAAAGGCAGCGGATCCGCATAGGAATGCACCACGCCCTCGTCGTCATAATCTCCCTTATAAATACAAGACATCACGTCCAAAACCACGGCCTGGGGTTTGTGTTTCTTTACCGCTTCTTTCAAATAATAATAGCTCACGTCCATCGGCTGTTTTTGACTGGCAAAGACGTAGGACTTGACGCCGCACATCTCTTTCTGAATGGAAGGAACGAAAGAACAATAACTGTGGCTGGTACCTAAAAAGTACACGTCGTCCCCGCCCCGTTCGTTGTAAAAACCGCCGATTTTGTTGCTCATATCCCACGGAGGCACGAGGGATTTTCGAATCAAGATCTGATTCGCTCGCGCCAACAGCAGCACGAGGATGGCGAAAAACACGAGGCACTTCGCCCATTTGTAAAAACATTTCACAGTCCACGCCTCCTAAAACTGGAAATAAATAAACTGACTTTCCGCATAACCGGGTCCGTAGACACCGAAGATCGCCGTGGACAGAATCAACGACAACACCACTGCCCACCGAATGGGAAACGCCGCGCGAGCCACCTTCTCTCCCAAGGAAAGTCCCTTATACTTCAGCAGATCCGCCGCGAATAAGACTCCCAAGGCCACAAAAACTGCATTCATCCCAACGACCCCGAGGGCCGAGCGGCTCAACTGACTCTCGAAAAGTGCCCGGGACCAGTCGGCGGTCCACAGACCCTTCACATAGAGAGCACCTTGTCCTACCGTGTCCGCCCGGAAAAAGACGAAGGCGATGACCACTACGATTAGGGTATATACCCGCCCGAATAAGGCCTTGATCGCGCCCGGCACCTTCTTTTTCTTTTTTCTGAATCCCGCTTCCACGCAATTTACGACGCCGTGAATCACTCCCCACAGGACGAAATTCATGGCAGCCCCGTGCCACAGACCCGAGGCCAGAAACACCGCCATTAAATTGAGCAAATGGCGCCCGTGCCCGCATCGACTGCCGCCCAGAGGAATGTAGAGGTAGTCGCGAAACCAGGTGGACAGGGAAATATGCCAGCGCCGCCAAAATTCCCCGATGGATGCGGCCAGAAGCGGCTCCTTAAAATTGTCCATCAGGTCGATGCCTAAAATTTTTGCCGAACCTTTGGCGATCACCGAATAGGAATAAAAGTCGCAGTAAATTTGTATTGTGAAAAATACTGCTCCGGTCAGGAGCATCCACCCGCCGTAAGCACCGCTATCTTTAAATACTTCGTTGACGAGAAGAGCTACCCGATCGGCCAAGACCAGTTTCAGAAAAAAACCCCACGCCATGTAGAGAAAGCCTAAGACTAAGTTTTCATAGGAAAAAGCCGCGGGTTCTTTCACCTGCGGCAGCAACCGGGTGGATCGCTCGATGGGACCCGCCACCAGCTGAGGAAAAAAGGACACGAAAAGAGCGTAGTTCAAAAGGCTGCGCTCCGCCTTTAAATCGCCCCGATACACATCCACCGTGTAGCCCAAAGCCTGGAATGTGTAAAAGGAAATGCCCACGGGTAGGAGAAATTGAAAATGCAAAGACACAGCGCCCCCGTGAAAAAGATGCGCCAGGGCATTCCACGTGTCGATGGTGAAGTTGGCATATTTAAACAAAAAGAGTATGCCCAAATTCACGAGAAAGCACAAAAAAACCGTGGCCTTTTTTCTGCGCCCGTCCGCGGCCTCTTCCACGGCAATCCCCGTAAAAAAGGTGATGAGGATGGACAAGGCCATAAGTAAAGTGTATTTTACGTTCCAACAACTGTAAAAAAACAGACTCGCCCCTAAGAGAAATCCTTTCTTCGCCCTCCTCGGCAGGAGAAAATATAGGGCGACGACGACGGGGAAAAAAAGCAAATACGATAGGGAATTAAAAAGCATAGGGCCTCCACACAATAGATCCACTTTATCATAGTACATTCGCCCGGGAAATTCAAAACTTTTCCCCGCCCGAGGCGGCGCGCACAAAAAAATCGGCAGGTTTTCCTGCCGATAAGGGACGCCGCTCAGTCGAACAGCTTTTTCAAAAGCTGCGCAAGGAAACCGCCCTTTTTTTCTTCTTCTTTTTTCGAACGGATCACTACGGCCTTTTCTTCTTTCGGTTCCGCTTCTTTTGCGTAGCGAAGGGCTTCGTCCATAAAATACTCTTGGGCAATGAAATTTTTCTTGTTTTCCACGTGGGCGTAGCGCTTTGAAGGAAGTAGCTCCCGTCGTTTCACGTCGTCTTTTAACATGACGTCCATAAAGTCCAAAATTCGTTTTTTGATCTTGGGATCCAATACCGGACAGGCCACTTCCACCCGCTTCCGCAAGTTTCGGGTCATAAAATCCGCCGAAGAAGTGTAGACTTCCGCCTCGTCTCCGCGGCCGAATTGATAGATCCGGTGGTGTTCCAAGAAGCGCCCCACGAGAGAATAGACCGAGAGATTTTCCGTTCGTTCGGGGATTTTCGGCACGATACAGCTCATCCCGCGCACGAGCATATCCACCGTAACCCCGGCGTTGGAGGCTTCGGAAATCTTGTCGATCATTTGTCGGTCGGAGATGGAATTCATTTTCAAGCGCACGTACCCTTCTTCTCCGGCCTTGGCCTTTTCAATTTCCCGGTCGATGGCCTCTTCCACCCCCTCGGGCAAAGTCTTCGGGCTCACCCACAAATAGTCGTAACTGCCGTTTAATTCGCCCACAAGAAAATTGTCGAATAGGTGGTTTACGTCCCGCCCGATGCCTTGGTGGGCGGTCATAAGAGCAAAGTCCGTGTACAGCTTCGCCGTCTTTTCATTGTAATTCCCCGTGGCGATTTGCGCGATATAGGCGGGTTTGCCGTCGAGGACGCGGGTAATTAACAACACCTTCGAGTGACACTTGAATTTGTTGAAACCGTAGATCACTCGGCAGCCGGCCTTTTCCAAATTCGCTGACCAGAGAATGTTGTTTTCCTCGTCGAAGCGAGCTCGAAGTTCCATTAAGACCAAAACATCCTTGCCGTATTCCGCCGCCTTCATTAATTTTTCCGCGACCAGAGAATTTTTTGCAATACGATACAGGGTGATTTTTATGGAAACCACGGTCGGATCCTCGGCCGCTTCGTCCAACAGGCGAATAATGGGATCCATCGATTCGTAGGGATAGGACAGGAGAATGTCGCCGGATTCGATTTGCGCCATCATGGGCGCACGTTCGTCCACGTAGCGACTGTTTTGCGGTTCAAAGGGCGGATCCACGCTCCCTTCGCCCATTAAGGGGGCGAGTTCTTCCACTAAACCGAATAGATACCCTAAGCGCACCGGACTTTTTGTAATAAAGACGCGACTTCTTTCCAGCGCGAGCTTCGTCAACAGCTCTTCCAATACCTCTTCCGAAGGCATACGGTCCAGTTCCAGACGCACGGGCATAAGGCGCTTTCTCTTTTTCAACATCTTTTTCATGTGGGAGCGGTAGTCCTCGGCGAATTCATAATCCTCGTCGTCCCAGTCGATGTCCGCATTGCGCGTTACGCTCATAGTGTAAGTGTCTACCACGTCATAAGAATCGAAGAGCATCGCTCCGTACTTTTCGATTACTTTTTCCAGGAGAATGTATTTGTTTTTGTCCAGGTGAATAATGCGATTTAAATTCGGCGGCACTTGAATGATCCCGATGGACGTCACGTCGTCGGAACCCTTTCTCCGAAGGCGATAGACGATGAAGATGCCCAAGTTCGGAATGTGGGGGAAGGGATGGGTCAAGTCCACGATCTGGTAGTTTAAGTAGGGACTGATGGTATTTTCAAAGTAGGGTCCGAGGATCCGATCTTCGTGTTCGGTCAACTCCGCGCTTTCGATGGCGTAAAAGCCCTTCGCTCGGCACTGATCCCGAAGGTCCTCGTACACGTAATCCTTCTTCTGGTACAAGATCCTAACCCGCTCCATAATGGCGGCGAGCTGTTCGTCCTGATCCATCATGGACTTGTTGTCGATGACGCGCTTGTGGAGCATGGACAGATCCGTTAAAGAACCTACCCGCACCATAAAAAACTCGTCCAAGTTCGAATCGAAGATGGACAAAAACTTCAACCGTTCCAACAACGGAACTTGCCCGTCTTGCGCTTCGTCCAATACGCGCTCGTTAAAGCGCAGCCACGATAATTCGCGATTTTGAGTGAAAGAAATGTCGTCCATCATTAGCCTCCTATAATGCGGCTGATAACGTACCCCTCCCGAATCCCCGTCTGAGAGACGGCAATCGTATCTACGTGAAAATACTTAGCAATCCGATAAAGAATCGATAGACCGGGCAGCAAGGTGTGGATACGGTCTGCTTTTACTTTCAGGATAATCTCCATTTTTTCTTTGTCTCCAATGTCCAGCAAATGTTTCATCAAGGTCTTTAAATCGTCGGGGTTCATTTCGTCGTTGCCCGGATGTTCGCCGAAAAGGGTATTGTACATCTTTAACGTAGCCCGCGCACTTCCCCCGACGGCGCAGAGAATCGGATGGCGCCCTCGCTCGAAAGCCTGCGCGTTTAACAGAAATTTCAGTCGCTCGTCCATTACCTTGCGCTCGTCGTTGGTTAGAAATAGACCGCCCACGTAATCTCGAAAGACGGAAAGAGAGCCGATATCCAAAGACGCCGAGTCCACAACTTGCCCCTCTCTAAAGAGGACGATCTCCGTAGAGCCGCCGCCGATGTCGGTGAGAACTCCATCTTTGTGCCCTTCGACGGTGCCGGCCGCCCCCACATAGGCCAAGTGGGCTTCTTCTTCCCCGCTCAATATTTCGATGTCCATACCCAGGGCATCTTTTACCCGACGAAGGACCTCTTCGGAATTGCTGACGTTTCGTATCGAAGCGGTGGCGATGGCGTGGGTGTGGTGAATATCGCCCAATTGATCCAGAATAAAGGCGAAATGGGACAAGGTTTCAATTAACGCCCGGATCCCTTCCTCCGTCATTCGCCCATCTTTTCGGTAACCGGCCAAACCGACGGTTTGCTTTTCATTGAATAGATTTTGCGCCTTGCCGTCCTCCACGCGGAAAACCGACAGGCGCACGGTATTGGAACCGATGTCGATGATGCCGTGCATCGTGCACCCCTTTTCATTGTACCTTTCGATTATTTTATCTTTGTAAAATTTAGTTTAACCCTTCGTTATCCTCCACGATGTAGCGAGCGATATAATCTTCGTAATTCATCTTGGCATCTCTAAAGCTTCCGTCTTCTTTTATCTCGATCATGCGATTGGCAATAGAAGAAATAAATTGATGGTCGTGGGATGTAAAGAGCAAATTGCCCTTAAATTCGATCAGTCCGTTGTTCACCGCCTCGATGCTTTCCAAATCCAAGTGGTTGGTCGGTTGATCGAAAATGAGCACGTTGGCAGGGTCGATCATCATTTTGGAAAACATCATCCGCACCCGTTCGCCCCCGGAGAGGACGTCGGCTTTTTTCAAGGCCTCGTCCCCGGAAAAGAGCATACGGCCCAACAGAGAACGCATGACAATTTCCGATTGGTCTTCGCTGTAATCCCGCAACCAGTCGATGAGCGTCTTGTCCACGCCGTCAAAATAACGGTTGTTGTCCCGAGGGAAGTAGCGCATGGTAATGGTCTGCCCCCACTTAAATTCGCCGGTGTAGTCCGTGGAATTTCCCGTCAACACTTCAAAGAGGCGGGTAATCGCCACTTCGTTTCCGATAAAGGCCACCTTGTCGTCCTTGTCCAATCGGAAATGGAGATTCCGAAAAAGGACGCTTCCGTTCGATTCCGAAGAGAGGTTTTCCACCGTCAGAATTTCGTTTCCCACTTCTCTCGAAAGGGTAAAGCCGACGAAGGGGTAGCGCCGGGAAGAGGGGCGAATTTCCGTAAGGTCGATTTTGTCCAGGAGCTTTTTGCGGCTCGTAGCCTGCCGGGACTTGGACTTGTTGGCGCTGAAGCGGGCGATAAAGTTTTGCAACTCTTTGATCTTTTCTTCCTTCTTCCTATTTTGTTCCCGAATGAGCTTTGCGGCCAATTGCCCGGACTCGTACCAAAAATCGTAGTTCCCCGTGACCATGTTAATCTTGCCGAAGTCGATGTCCACCATATGGGTGCATACGTTGTTCAAAAAATACCGGTCGTGGCTTACGATAATGACGATCCCTTCGAAATCCGCCAGGAAATCCTCCAGCCACAAAACCGCCTTCACGTCCAAACCGTTGGTGGGCTCGTCCAGCAAAAGAATTTCCGGATTGCCGAAGAGAGCCTGTGCCAAAAGCACCTTCACCTTCTCCGATTCGCGAAGCTCGTACATCCTCCGATCGTGTTTTTCCAGGCCGATCCCCAAACCCTGCAAAAGGCGGGAGGCATCGGACTCCGCTTCGTAGCCGTTCATTTCCGCAAAGCGCGCCTCCAATTCCCCGGCGCGAATGCCGTCTTCGTCGGAAAAGTCCGGCTTCATGTAAATGGCGTCCTTCTCCTTTTGAATGGCGTAAAGCTCTTCATTCCCCTGAATGACCGTGTCCATGACCGTAAAGTCTTCGTAGGCGTAGTGGTCTTGTTTTAACTTCGATAATCGTTCGTTCCTGTCCTTGGATACGTGGCCTGTAGAGGGCTCCTTCTCCCCTGAAAGAATTTTTAAAAACGTAGATTTCCCCGCCCCGTTGGCGCCGATGACGCCGTAACAGTTGCCCCGTTGAAAGAGCAAATTCACGTCGTCGAATAATTTTTTATCGGGAAAAAGCACGCTTACGTCGGATACTTGTAACATCATTCACCTTCTCATTTCTAATTTTCGTTGCTATTATTGTATCATGAAATGTATTCCGCCAACGGGGCTATCGACATTCCTCGGAATTTGAAAATGTTTGCCCGCCCACGAGCCCCACTTGTGCTATAATGCTAAGTAATGGAT
>JAEXBU010000005.1 GCA_023393815.1 Bacillota bacterium
CTTTAATCTCTGAATCTTCCATCTCTGAAAGAGTTAACTTGGAAATTTTCGAAAGCCAACGACTCCTCATGTATAAATCAAAACCCATTGCCGTTTTCTTTTTATAATACTCAAGCAATAAATTCAAACTCTCAACGGAAAATAAAAGAACTACATAAATAAGCACCAGGAACAGAAGATAGTGAAACGATTCCATCATCTGGAAACCATTAACCATTCTTTGGTACAGGTAAACAGTCGCAGGACCCGCCAATGCTAGAACTAAATTCGCAAATAAAACAATTATGACGTATGAAACACTATACTCCAGCACGATTTGAATAGAAAATCGTAAATCTTCCACCCCCATTCTCTTCATTTCGTCCTCCTATGTATGTGTGGAATCGCTTTCTAAATTGTATCATCTAATTTTCAATAGATTGTCTCTTCTCCTTAATTTATAAATTACCATAGAATAGAAAAAGGATACGCAAACGCTCGTCTGCATATCCTTTACTTTTTTCTATTTTCTAAAATTGCCACACACTCCACCGCCGCCGTATGGGGAAACATATCGATGGGGGTAACGGACCGAACGGCGAAGTGCTCTTTCAGTAGGGCCAAGTCTCGCGCCAAAGTGGATGGATTGCAACTTACATAGATCATCACATCCGGCGCCGCCTCTATGGCGCTTTCAATCACGGCTCCATCCAGTCCCCCTCGCGGCGGATCAACCACGAGCGCCTCTACGTTTTCTTCCTTCACGATTCTAGGCATGATCGCCTCTGCCGCCCCGGCGATGTAGCGCACGTTCTTTACGCCGTTTTGCTCCGCCGTCTTCCTAGCGTAGTCCACAGAATCCCGGGCGTATTCGTTGGCGACGACCTCTTTCGCCTTTTCACTTAAAGGCAAGGTGATGGTACCGATGCCGGCGTAGAGTTCCACCACGTTTTTCCCCGGATCCACGGCGTCCACGACTTTCTCGATAATGGCCTCCGCCCCCATGGGGTTCACTTGAAAGAAATTCCCTCCGTAAATGCCGTATTCGTAGCCGGAGAGGGTTTCCACAATCTCTTCTTTCCCGTAAAGATGCTCCATCTTTCGACCGTAGTGAAGGCGCGGATGGGTATTTTTCGTGTAGTACAAACTGTCCACCCCCGACTCCACGGCAAAGGCCACGGCACCGTAAAGCAGGTCGTCGCTTCTATCTTTCGGTCCGGATAAAATCACCATACTCTCGCCCCGTCGCGTCGCGCGAATACCTACGAGAGCCACCTCATCCAACCACTTTTCCCCCTGCATAGCCGCCAGGATTTCATTGGCTTTTTCCGTCTGCATCAAACACCGCTTCACGGTAATGGGCACACCGTCCTTCCCGTAAAGGGACAGCTTGCGGCCGCTTACATGAAACTGCATATGGTTTCGGTATCCCGTGCTGTCTCCCCGCGTCATAACGGGGTCCACGGAAATATCTACATCCCCGATACGAGCCACGGCTTCGGCCACTCGCCGCCGCTTCCAATTTAATTCCTCTCTTCGATCCAAAGACAAAAAGGCGCAGCCGTTGCAGTTAGTATAAGGACAGGGATTTTTCACTCGACGGGATGATTTCTTCTCGTACGCGAGGATCTCGCCCTCGTAAAACCGTTTTTTCTTCTTTAGGATAGTCACATCCACCACGTCGCCGATTTCGCCGCCATCCAAAAAGACCACGGCTCCATCAACTTTTCCCATACCGCGTCCCCGATAGTCGTAGTCGGTCACACAAAGGCGCACCCGGTCAAAGACTTCCATTACTTCCGTCTCGTTTCCGTGGAGCCGGGGATGGCTTTTCCTTCTTTGTAGAGCTTTCCCACCGCACGCTTAAAGGCTTTTTTCGTCATTCCCGTAAGACGTTTGATTTCCTCGGGATCCGACTTGTCTCCTACGGGAAGGCGACCGCCCATTTCTCCCATAAGATCCAAAAGCATATCGGAATCCTGAAGCATTTGCACGTGGGCAAAATCCCGCATAGACAGGGTCATTTTTCCGTCGTCCAACACGTTGGTCACGCGCACCTCTACCGTGTCCCCGGCACGATAAATGCCCTTCATCTCTTGTTTGGGAATGCGTCCGTCGTATCTATCCTCTACGGCGACGAGGACACCGCTCTTACCTACGTGGTAAACCGTACCCGTAACCCGATCCCCCTTTTTGTAAGGGCTGTCGCATCTCAGAGCCTCTTTCATTTCCATGGTCACGGCCAAACGATCGGATTTGTCCACATACATGGTGAACAGATACTTTTCCCCTTCGGCGATTCGTTCCGTCGCTTCGGAGAAGGGCAGGAGAATGTCTTTGGGCGCGTTAATGTCAACGAAGTAGCCGATTTTCGATTTGGCTACCACCTTAAGCTTGGCCACTTCCCCCACCTGGATCAAGGGCGTCTCCAACATACCGGCGATCTGCCCATTGTTTTCCCGGTATAAAAATACATCCCGCGTCTCGCCGCCTTTTCCACGCAATTTCCCGTGAATGGGCACTTCCCTTTCTCCGTCGGTGGCCCAAAGGTATTTTCCCTTTTCCACAAGTTTTAACTGCTGCACTTTTCCTAATTTCATTTTTTCCCTTTCTCCAAGAGTTCTCTAGCCATGTGATCGAAAATGTCGCGCCCCCTACCCTCTAAGGTAGAGCCCAAATCGTAAAAGGCGTAGCTTCCCCCTTCGCTCTTCAACAAGGCATCCAACGCATAGTAACTGAACGCGTCGTGTTTGCCTAAATTTTCTACCATCACTCGGGCCTGAGTCTTGTGAGACAGATCCGTGTAGCGAGTCAGGTAAATGCCGAATTTTTTCGCCTCGATTACTTCGCTGTCACGCATAAGCAAAATGCTCAGGCCTAAAAACGGCCTCTCCATTTGATCCAAGGCAAAGAGCCACTGCTCGAAATGACCCATGGCTTCCAACGCTCGGTTCTTCTCAAAATAACGGTCGATGTGTTCCAGCGCAAAAGCTTCCCGACCGAAGTATTCCATCATTCCTACGTCCAGAGCCTCGGTATTCGCCGGCGTAGGGACGATTTTTTTATTTAACACGGCCCACTCATAGCTGCCGTCGTCGCCGATGTCTACCGTAGGATCGGCCGCAATTTTTCCGTATAAGGTCTTTGGTTTTTTCTTTAATCCGAACATAGCCCCTCCTCGTTTTATTTTCCCACAGCCACAAGCGAAAAGCAAACGCCGACATAGAAAAAGCTCCGGCCGAAGCCGAAGCCTTACATAAACTGCGCGATGTAGTTTAACTTATCTGCAATCCATAAGCGAATGTCCGGAAGGTGATCTACGACGTAGCGACCCACATCCGATGCACGATTCAGCCATGCCTGACCGTAGCCGGACGGATCGTTTAAAAACGCGTCGAGAGAGCCCTTTTTGGCGAGCACGACCAAAAGAATCACGAAAAAAATCAGCCGGCGCACCCGACGGCGCCGTCTCTTTCTGCGCTTCTTTTCTTTTTTTCGATCCGCTGCGTCTTGTACCATCTTCGTCATTTCCATGGACTCTCCTCCTTTTTTTCCAGTATAGCAGAGAATATCCAAGTCATGGCAAAGAGGCAGGAAAGCCTTGGCTATTTCGAGACGTCTACAAAGCCTTCCCCTTCTACGGCGTCGATTAATTCGTCCACGGAAAATTTCGATACGGCATAGGCCGACCCACAGGCGGGATACACCACGTCGTAGGCTTTTAAGCTTTCGTCCAAATAAATTTTGACGCCGTCGTTCACGCCAAAGGGCGTAACGCCGCCCACTTCGTGCCCGATTTCTTCCGCCACTTCCTCGGGGGAGAGCATTTTCGCCTTGGTGTGAAAGGTTTCCTTAAACTTCTTGTTATCCACGCGCTTGTCCCCGGCCATCACGATCAAAATCGGCTCCTTCTCCCCGTTGCGGAATGTAAGGGATTTGGCGATTTCTCCTTCCGTCACACCCAACACGGTGGCGGCCATGGTTACAGTAGCCGTCGATTCTTCCGTTTCAATAAAATGCTCGGTCAGTCCCTTTTTTTCTAAATAGGCATATGCTTTTTCCTTGGACATGGCTTCCTCCTATTACTTGTTCTTATTCGCTTTGTAGCGTTTATTGGAATCTAAAATCGTCTTTCTGATTCTAAAAGATTTCGGCGTAATTTCAATGAGCTCGTCCTCTTCGATAAACTCAATGGCCTCTTCCAAACTTAAATCGCGGATCGGCGACAGGCGCAGGGCGTCGTCGCTGCCGGAGGCCCGCACATTGGTTTGCTTCTTCGTCTTCGTGACGCTTACTTCCAAATCCAGCCCCTTTGGCGAAGATCCTACCACCATGCCGGCATAGACTTCTTCCCCCGGTTCCACGAAGAGGTCGCCTCGGTCTTGGGCATTGTGCAAGCCATAGGCCGAGGCCGTGCCCGTGTCAAAGGAAATAATGGATCCGGTTTTTCTGCGGGGAATGTCGCCCTTATAAGGCGCGTAGTCCTCGAATTGGGAATTCATAATACCGTTGCCCTTGGTGTCCGTAATAAACTCTTGACGGTAACCGATAAGACCACGGGCGGGAATCTTGAAAATCAGTCGCGAGTAACCTCCGCTCGGTTCCTGCATGGTCAAGAGTTCGCCCTTTCTGCGGCCCAATTTTTCGATAATGGAGCCGATAAACTCTTGGTTCACGTCGATGGTGACTTTTTCCATGGGTTCGTACCGCTTGCCGTCCACCGTTTTATAAAGGACTTCGGGCTTCGATACTTGAAATTCGTACCCTTCACGGCGCAGATTTTCGATTAACACGGACAAGTGCAACTCGCCGCGGCCGCTTACCTTAAAGGAGTCGGTACTGTCCGTATCTTCCACTTTCAAACTCACATCCGTCTCGAGCTCCCGGTACAAACGGGTTCGCAGTTGACGGGATGTAACGTATTCTCCCTCTCTCCCCGCAAAGGGCGAGTCATTGACGGAGAAGGTCATGGAAAGGGTAGGTTCGGAAATCTTGACAAACTCCAACGCTTCGCCTCGTTCGGGATCGGCTATGGTGTCGCCGATATTAATGTCTTCGATCCCGGTCACGGCCACAATATTTCCCGCAGAAGAGCCTTCTTTTTCTTCCCGGTTCAAGCCTTCGAACTCAAAAATCTTGTTAATCTTAACCGATTCCCGCTTATTCGGATCGGTCGCGTTTAATAGCACCATGCTATCGCCCTTGTGAATGACGCCATTTTCGATTCGTCCGATGCCGATACGACCCACATACTCGTTGTAGTCGATGGTGGAAATCAACAGCTGGGCGGGTTTTTCCACGTCCCCCGACGGCGGATCGATGTGATGCAAGATCGCTTCGAAGAGAGGCTTCATGTTTTCGCCCTTCTCATCGGCCCTATTCGAGGCCCAGCCCTCCTTGGCCGACGCGTAAATAAAGGGAGAATCCAACACATCTTCGTCGGCACCCAACTCGATGAACAGATCCAATACTTCGTTTTCCACTTCTTCCGGACGAGCTCCCGGACGATCCACCTTATTAATGCAGACGATCACATCCAAACCCAGCTCGAAGGACTTTTTCAAGACAAATTTCGTTTGGGGCATGGGGCCTTCGAAGGCGTCGACCAAAAGCACCACGCCGGAGACCATTTTCAGCACCCGTTCCACTTCGCCGCCGAAATCCGCGTGGCCCGGCGTATCGATAATATTGATCTTTGTATCCCCATATTGAATCGCGGTATTTTTCGAAAGAATGGTAATGCCTCGTTCCTTTTCGATGTCTCCGGAGTCCATGACCCGTTCCGCTACCACTTGATTGTCACGGAACACGCCCGATTGCCGTAAAAGCACATCGACCAAAGTCGTCTTTCCGTGGTCGACGTGGGCAATAATGGCTATATTTCGAATATCTCTCTGTTCCATAAACTTCCTTTCTCGGCAAACGCCGCCATAAAAATAGGATCGGTCGCCCCAATCCTTTAGCCTATCTATTATACAGCAATTTTCCCTTCCATAAAAGGAAAACGCCCAAGTTTTAAACCAAATCCATGAAACAGCGAATCACATTGCCCTTGTATTCCACCGAGCGACAAATCGTCTCCACGATAAATAGCCCCCGCCCGCAACAGCTGTCCTCCGTGCACTGGAACTGATCTGTAGAGTAGCAAAAGCCTTCGCCCTCGTCGCGAACGGCAATGGACATTCCATCGTCCTCCATATCTACGCGCAAATGAACCTGCTTATCCCGGTTCCACGCATTGCCGTGATCGGCTCCGTTAACCATTAGCTCGTCAATAATCAGGCGAATGTCGTATTGTAAATCTCCATCGGGAACATAAGAGGCGATTTCCTTCATGACGTCGGCGATAAATCCGCGCAACAACGCCATATCGCTCGCTACAGACCCTTGAATGGTACGCACTTCTCTCATCTTTTTCACCCCTGTATTCCCTTTTTACCCAAGAAAAAAAGCATAAAAACAAGGCCTTGCGCAATTTTTCGCTTCCCTTCGCGCTTTCCGTGTTCTTCTCTATAAATCACTCGAAAATTACAAATTGCCCTGTTACTTTTTCAAAAGCCCGGGTATAATAGAGTTACGTTGACAAGTTAACAATTTGAAAGGAGTTCTACGAATGGACAAATACGAATGCTCTCTCTGTGGTTATATTTACGACCCTGCGGAAGGTGACCCGGACAACGGCGTAAAAGCCGGCACCGCTTTTAAAGACCTTCCCGCTGATTGGGAATGCCCCCTCTGCGGCGCAAGCAAAGACGACTTTGAAAAAGTCGAAGACTAATTGTACGCAAAAGACGCGGCCTATGCCGCGCCTTTTTTATTGCCCATTTTCCATTATTTACGTTCTCTTCTACACACTTTTCCATCCGGTGTATAACGTGACCGCAAGCTCCCTAGAAAAAACCCTTGAAAGACTTCCAAGGGATTTTTTCTAAACTTCTTCTCTGTAATAGGCCGCCATGTCTTCTATTATTTCCCACAGAACGTCCACATTTTCTTTCGTAACGGCGCTGTAGGGAACGATCAAATCCTCGTAAGGTACGTGCAATGCCTTTCGAATAAGGCCGGTGGCCTTATGCTGTTGATTTTTCGACAACTTATCCGCTTTCGTGGCGACAACGAGCCCGGCAAATCCATTTTCCAACATCCACCCGTACATTTCTTTGTCCTTTACCGAAGGCTCGTGGCGCATATCCACGAGGAGAATCAACTCCGCCAGATTCTCTCGATTTTCCAGGTATTCGTTAATGGTCTTGGCCCAAGCGTCCTGCTCCTGTTTCGACGCCACAGCGTAACCGTAACCCGGCAAATCCACAAGACGCACGTCGTCGTTGATGCGGTAAAAATTAATGGTGCGGGTCTTCCCCGGCTTTCCGCTGGTGCGAGCCAAATTTTTTCTACCGAGCATGGCGTTAATGAAACTGCTCTTTCCCACATTGGAACGGCCGCAAAAGGCGAATTCCGGAAGCTCTTCCGACGGATACTGCTCTTTTTTCACGGCGACGGTTTCCAAGTCGCACTTACGAATTTTCACAAACCATCGCCTCTTTCAATACTTCGTCCATGTGCTCCACGCCGACGACGCGAAGTTTTTTAATGGATGGGGAGTCCATGTCTTTTAAATCGCGCAAGTTGGCTTTGGGTACGAGGACAGTCTTCACACCGCCCCGTTG
>JAEXBU010000058.1 GCA_023393815.1 Bacillota bacterium
CTGTGGCCTTGGGTAGCGTAACTGCGGCTCGCCGCAAGTTTGACGGTGACGCCACCGCCGAGTACAGGTGACGCCGAAGGATTGGCCCAATCTCTATAATTTGGATGATCGGCGTGAGCCATGTCGCAGGACAGAAGAAAGCTCCGTGCCAAGGCGCGGAAGTACGCTTCTTCTCCCAAGTCCCCGACGATGCGCCTCAGAACATTGCCCAAGAAACTGCTGTCGCCGCCGCTTTGGGCGAGGCTTCCGATTTCCTCCTGATCGGCCAAATATACCACCCGGGTGACGTCGGATGCTCGGCTGTCGAATAAGGCCATGACCGCCGGATACGCCGTGGCCAGATTATCCAACCGCGGCGAAGCCAGCCACTCCTCGTCCGCGCCCACGCGCGTGGAATCTCCGTAGGGATAAAAATACAGATCGTAATCCAAAACTTTTTCCACATCCACGTCGGCGAGGGACGCGAGATCTTTCAAAAATCCTCCCTCTTCCCAGCACTTTGCGCCGAGGGGCACCAAGTCCTTGCCCGCCTTAAACACGTAGCCCGTATTCACCTCTTTATGCAAATGGGGCGCGAGGTGGGGAATAATCGCTACGGGCTTTCGAAAATCCACGGGCACGCTGCGTACGCCCGTGCCTCCCTCTACGAGGATCCTCCCGGCCAAAGACAGGGGACGATCGAACCAATCGGCGTAAATAATCGCCCCGTAAGGCTCCACGTCCATGCGAACACCGTCCTTTTCCCCGCGAATTCCCCCGGGAATCAAGCGAAGAGCCGGGCTGTCCGTATGACTGATCACCGTACGAAAGGCCATAGTATCGGCCTCTCTTTTTCCAAGGGAAAAGAGGAGCATGGCGCCGTCTTCGGAGACCAGATAATACTTGCCCCCTTCTTCCAAATGCCACGCATCCGCCGGATCCAGGCGAATAAAACCCGCGGCCATCATCCCTATATGTTCCACGACCTGGTACGACGTGGGGCTTCCGTCCACGAAGGACTGTAACTCGTTGATTTCCATAGCGTCTCCTTTCACTGCTTTTCTATCCCTAGTATAACAGAAATACCGAGAACTCCTGTATCATTCTTACCCGCCGAGGGTATATACTAATTAGAAAAGGAGGATTGTATCTTTATGGATTCCGTTGGGCAGGTCTTGCCCGAATTACTGCTTATCGCGCTGCTTACGGCGGCCAATGCTTTTTTTACCTCAACTGAAATCGCTTCGATCTCCGCCAATAGGGAACGCCTGGACAATTTGGCGGAAGAGGGGGATGCGCGGGCGAAAAGAGTTTTGGCCCTGATAAAAAATCAGGCGCGCTTTCTCTCCACTATTCAAGCCGGCACCACCCTGGCGAGTTTCTTTGCCGCGGCCTTCGGCGCAAAAACTTTGGTTCCCATCGTCTCCCGCGCCTTTCGCGGGTGGGGCGCACCCTACGGCGATACCCTGGCCTTTGTTCTCATTACCCTACTTCTTTCCTACATCAGCCTGGTCTTCGGCGAACTGGTTCCCAAGCGGGTTGCTCTGCAGCGAGCCGATGCCATCGCCCTGAGAAACGCGCGGGCAATCGCCGCGTTTTCCGGGATCATGGCGCCTTTCGTGAAGGTGCTTTCCCTTTCCACAACCTCGGTCTTAAAGGCTACGGGACGATATTCGAAAGACGTGGAAAAAAACATTAGCGAAGAAGAAATCAAAAGCTACCTTCGCGTGGGCCAACAACACGGAGTCATCAACGAATCCGGCGAAGTGATGATGGTCAACATCATGGACTTCGACGACAAACTGGCCTATGAAATTATGACACCTAGAACCGCCCTCTATATGCTGGACTACGACGAATTCGACACAGCCAAAATCCGCGAAATGCTTGAAAGCGGCTACAGCCGCGTGCCCGTCTATCGGGAAAGCCCGGACAATATTGTGGGCACCATTTACATTAAAGACCTGTTTGTGGAATATGCCAAGCGCAACTACCGATCCATCGACATCGACACGGTAATGAAAGAACCCTACTTCGTTCCCGAAACGAAAAATATCGACCGACTGTTGCAGGAATTGCAATCCACAAAAAATTACCTAGCCATCCTCATCGACGAATACGGCGGCCTGTCGGGCATGGTCACCATCGAAGACATTGTGGAAGAAATCGTCGGCGAAATTGAAGACGAGTACGACCACGACTTAAAGCAAATTCTGAAGGTGAACGACTACACCTACGTGGCCGACGGTATGGCGGAATTGGACACCATTAACGAACAATTGGATCTGGATTTGGAAAGTGAAAACCACGAGACTATTTCGGGACTTACCATCGAGCTGTTGGGCTTTATTCCGGAAGTCGGCGACACGAAAAAACACAAAGTTCTCTACAACAATTCCGTGAAACTCACTACCCTGGGCGTCACCGACAAGCGTATCTCCCGCGTAGAAATCCAACTTTTGGACTTGAAGCCCGAAAAGGCGGAGGAAAAATAGAATAAGGAGGTTTCCGGTGAAACGAAAAACGTCTATCCTATTGGTTCTAGTTGCGCTTCTCCTTGCGCCCCGCGGGATCTTCGCCGAAGAAGGCGGTTTAAGTAAAACAGACAAAATTCGCCGTCTCTACGAAATCGGCCTGATCGTCGGCGACGAAAAGGGAGATTTGGCTCTCGCCCGCCCCATCACGCGAGCCGAACTCGCCAAGGTCATCGCCTCCGCCGAAGGTCTTTCCGCCGACGCACAATCTTTGGCGGAGGTGCCCTCACCCTTTCAAGACGTAGGCGAAAACCACTGGGCCAAAGGCTACATCCACGCTCTGTCGCAATCTGCGGACCTGCGCCCGGTTCCCGTCATTCAAGGCTATGAAGACGGCACCTTCCGTCCCGACAAGCCCGTCACCGGTGCCGAAGCAT
The DNA here is from genome assembly GCA_023393815.1 of Bacillota bacterium. GTDB lineage: Bacteria > Bacillota > Clostridia > Tissierellales > Peptoniphilaceae > Aedoeadaptatus. The sequence continues at coordinate 2,891 of JAEXBU010000058.1, forward strand.
CGAAGATCGCCGTCGTCCTCTACGACAAAAACCTTTCCGCGGAAGAGGCGCGCCTCTTCGGTTGGCCCGATAGTTGGATCTATCGGGCTGAGGCCTTCTCCCTACCCGTAGCCGACGTCCCCTTTAACGAGCCTGCCACGCGAGAGAGCGTCTTTCTCACCCTCTACGACCTTCTCTACACGCCCCCTTCCTCGAATGTGGAAATCGCCCGCTTCCTCTATTTATCCGACGGCCTTAATCGGCGCCGCACCTTCGACCACGCCCTCTTTCAACAAGCCTTTCTAAACCGACTCAATGCACAGCGCAAAAAAAATCACGTCCGCCCCCTAACCTTGGACAAGCAATTGGAAGCCGGTGCCTATATTCGCGCCAAGGAACTGGCTCTCTACGGCAATATGCGCGTGAATGGAAAGCGCCACAGCCGATTGGACAAAAGACCCTACTACACCGCCTACGACTACTTGCCCCACGAAAAACCCGCCTACTACATCGGCGAAAACCTCATTCAATTTCCTCTGAACAAAACCGGCTACGGAAGCACCGCAACCCTCACCGCCGACCCCGAACGCCTGGCTGAAGAGTGCTACCGCGCGTGGGAAAAGAGTCCTTCCCACCGAGACAATATGCTCTCCCCTATGTATCGAAAGATGAATATACAAGTTTATACCGGCCCCGCCCTCCGCTACGAAGGGGACGCGGATGCCGGAATCCTCGTAGGCGCGCTAGGTTTGAGCCGATAACACAATAGAAAACAAAAAAATCCATGGAGACGCGCGTCCCATGGATTTTTTAGCGAAAGGGATTTTTTGAAAACTCCTGGCGAACCAAAAAGTTATACAGTCCAGTTACAAAACACGGCAAGCGACCCTACTCCGCAGGCTTCTCATGCAATGGGAAAAAGGCCTCACTCTCGCACCCCATGTCCGTTTTCTACCCTCTTTGCGACGACCACAAATCGACCCTCTTCGGCAAATTTGTTGCAAGTGGAGAGCATTAAGATTTTATCTTCTTTCAAAATTTCCTCTCTCTTTCCGTAGAGCGCTACGCGGTAGAGCTCCTCTAAAAATTTATCCATTTCCTCTGCGGAAAAGTTTCCGCAATATTCGTAATACCGAAAGGAAGCAGGGTCGTTTACGTCTATTTCCGTGTAAAATGCCGTCATCACTTCATATTTTCGGTCTTCTTCGAGGGTGTAGAAGGATAGATACTTGTGTTCGTTTTTATATTTGACGTCCTTGTATTTTTCGAGAGAGCCGAACATTTCTCCGCTGTTCATTTGGTGGGCGTAAATGATGAACGAGTCGCTGTCGCAAGACACACCGCCGCCGATAAAGGGCGTGCCGTCTACGGAATATTGTTTCTCCATATTTCTTCGCAAATAGAAATTCGGGTCTTCGGGCGTGCACATCACCGGATAATCGATCGGCGTGCCGTCAATTTTTAACCACCCGGCAAAATCATGATTCCTTTCATAGATTTTTTCGTAGACGTTTTTTTCCTCTTCTTCCA
>JAEXBU010000066.1 GCA_023393815.1 Bacillota bacterium
CATTCCGCTATGGTGCGCCGCCACACGGCGGCTTAGCCTACGGCTTAGATCGATTGATCATGCTGTTAACCGGGGAAAAGAATATGCGCCACGTCATTGCATTTCCAAAGACACAATCGGCTAGCGACTTACTTACCGGTGCACCGGTGGCCTTGCCTGAAAAACAATTGGAGGAAGTTCACATTCACGTCATAGAGGAGTGATCGCATGATCCAAATTGGACATATCTTATCGGTGAAAAACGGGTTCGCTTATATGGAAGTGAGTAGAAAAGGCGCTTGCGGCTCTGGTTGTGCGACTTGTACGAGTTCTGCCTGCGAATCAAAGTCGGAGTTTATTTCCATTCCGAACGAGTTAAATGCGGAAGAAGGCGATAGCGTCGAATTGTTCGTCAACGATCGCTTCGTCCTTCATTCTATTTACAAGTTGTACGGTATCCCTCTCGTCGCATTCTTGCTCGCCGTCGGATTGGGCCAGCTTGTCTTTCCCTCTGTACTTGCGAAACGCGATATATATATTTTTGCCCTCGGTGCCCTCTCCCTTGTGATTAGTTATTTTATTTTGAGAAGGGTTGATAAAAAACACGTCAACGAGGCGCGCCCAAAAATGATTCGAATTTTATAAAAAAATCCATGCTTCGAGCATGGATTTTTTGTGTTTTAAAGCAGGAATTCGGGTCCTAGAAGGATTTAAACTTGTGGAAAATAGGGCGTGCATTGCGTGAAGAACGCTTTTTAAAGGCACGTAGCGACTGGGAAAATAAGCTGGAAGCGACGATGCCTAGAGATAAGGCTACGGCAATGGAAAAAGTATTGGCAGCCTCGCGAACAAAAGATTCCATATTGTCTTGAATTAAATAGCTCATGGTGTAATACATTCCGCCTCCTGGAACCAACGTAATCAGTTGAGGAAGGACAAAAATGGTCGACGGCATCTTATAATGACGAGATAAAAATTCGCCAAAAACACCCATCATTAAGGCGGCGACAAAGGCGGCAAAGAAAGCGCTGCCACCGAAGTCCAAGATTTTCAAGTATAATAAATAGCAGACGGCGCTACTGAGGGCGCTGGGAAACAGAGATCTTTTCGGCGCTTCTACGGGGATGGCATAACCTATAGTAGCCGCAGCCGAAACGACAAACATAATGAGAAGTTTGGATATAGCCATTTCAACCCCCGATCATCTTTTGTATGTTTAGAATAAAACCGACGCCTAAAGCAATGGCTAAGGCGACGAAAATGCCTTTTGTTATACCGATCATGCCCGAGACAAAGTCGCCACTGATGATGTCTCTCAAGGCATTAGTCACGGCCAGGCCGGGGACGAGGGGCATAATGGATCCGATAATAATCATGTCCATATGCAGTTTGTCCGTTTGCGAAGCGCCGATGAAGGCGAGGATAGAAATGATCATGGTTCCTAGAAAGGTTTCGGGAAAAAAAGACATATCATAGTTCGAGGTGATCCGCAGAAAGTAGCTTAATACGGAGCCGACGAAAAAGGTGTAGCCGAAATCATAAAGGTCGCCTCCGAACATAATGGCAAAGGAAGCGCTACAAAGTCCTGTGAAAAACATGGCCAGGGCGAGAGGGCATTTATCCATTGCGGCGATAGAAAGCAACTCTTTACGGGCATCCGAAAGAGAAATGGAACCGGAAACAAATTTTCTAGAAAATGCATTAATCGCATGAATGCGAGACAAGTGAACGCCTTGGGATTCAATATCTTTAAACATGGTGATGGTTTCACCCTCGTATTGGGTGGATACGAAAATAGCGGAGCTTAGCGCAAAGACTTCTACCTCGCGAATTTCTTCCACACAGGCACACATTCGCTCGATGGTGTCTTCCGCTCTGTAAATTTCCGCCCCGTTTTTAATGAGCATTTGACCTGTAATCATGGCGAGATTGATCAAACTTTTCGCTTCGTTTAAATTACTAACGTGACGTTTTTCCACGGTGATTTCCTGCTTTCTCAATGAGCTGTAATTTTTGATAGCGGCTAAGTTTTTTTATGGCGGCTTCGCGGCGAAGGCCCCACGATACATCCGATCCTTCTTCCAAATAAACCATGGTAACGGGGCGGCGCGACCGGGTGTACTTTGCGCCGAAACCGTGATTGTGTTCTTGCAATCGACGCACGGGATCCGTTGTATAGCCCGTGTATAGAGTATCATCAGCACAACGAAGAATGTAGACGTAATGTTTTGTTAGTTTTTCCATTGCTTCAGCACCTGTTTAATAGGACCGTAATGAAATCCTCTGGAAAGAAGGAATCGGACGATCTTTGTCCAATCTTTGTTCAGGGCGCCATCAGTAATATATTTTTTTTCTACAATTTTTTCGATGAGTGCCTCTTCCATATCTTCGTTAAATTCCTCCAAGGCTTGAGTTATGTTCGCATCGGAAACGCCTTTTTGTCGCAAGGAATAGGCGATTTTTACTGGACCATAGCCGTTGATCTTCCGTTTGTCTCGAGAAAAGAGAAGAGCGTACTCACGGTCGTTTAAAAACCCGTAATCAGACAAGTAGTCCACGACGCTATCAACCACGTGATCGGGGAATTTATTTTCTGACAACAATGTGCGAATTTCGTATTCCGTTTTACGATTTCGCATTTTTTTTAGGGCTAAATCGATGCCGTTTTGCCGTAAACGGTCGAAGGAAATAGCTGCCAACACTTCCTCATCTAAGACCTTTCCCTTATATAGATTGTGGCGAACAAAGACGGATTCTTCCAATTCGAGCACAACACCGTTCGAAAGACAAACGATAAAGTGCGTGCCCTCTTTTTTTATTTTTATAATTTCCATAGGTATCACGGATTTATTTTAACATAAATTAGATTTTTCTTCTCGATTCATAAGACCGTTCGGAGAGTGGAAACGTTGAAAATGAAACGTTGCTGTGATACTATTTATGTAAAATTGAGATGAGGTGCAGGATGATCCTATCGCAGATATTTAAATATATCTTTATTCTAATCATCTACTTGTTTATCTTCACGATTATTCGCATGATCTACTTGGATATAAGATCCATGCAATCCATCGAAGTAGGCAAAGATGAAGCGTACTTAAAGGTCGTCAACCGACTGGATTCGTTGAATTTTAAAATGCAGGAATACTACGTGTTGCGTGACTTGACGAAATTGGGCCGAAGCAGCAAAAACGACATTGTCATTAAAGACAGTTTCGTTTCAAAAAATCACTTGCTTATTGAAAAGGAAAACGGCCATTATTTCATTCGCGACTTAAACAGTGCCAATGGGACGTTTCTAAATGGTCAAACCCTGTATGAGGAAACGGAATTGAAAAACGGCGACCGCATCGGCGTCGGCTTTATTCAATTTTTATTTGTTGACCAAAGTAGGTGATTCAGTGGGAAATAAGATTTTTAGACGGCCTCGTGATATTTTGCTCGTATTCGAAATTTTAGCGATTGCCTTGGTATTTTATACTTATGAGGGGAATTTGGATCGCCAGTTGTTGTTTTTAACAGGCGGTCTTATTTTCGTCATTTATATTTCCAACTTTATTTTGGGTAAGATTACAACCGGTGATAATTATATATTTTTAATCGTATCCCTCCTTTTGACCATAGGTATAATCACGATTTTCCGCATCAAGCCGGAAACGGGAATTAAACAACTTCAGTGGGCATTTATAGGGGTATTGTTTTTTTACGCCACGTACTTCTTAGTGCGCGTATTTCCCCGCGTGGAACGCTACGGTTCTTTGGCTCTGTTGATCAGCGTATTGTTGTTTTTATCCACCCTTATCTTCGGAAAGACTGTCGGTGGGGCGAGAAACTGGTTAGACCTCCGGTTTATCGTATTTCAACCGACGGAATTTATAAAGATTCTCTTGATGTTTATCTTAGGTAGTTTTTACTGTAATTACGAGAAATATTCCCGCTATCCTTACGCCAGCTACATTATTATGGCGATTATTTATTTCTTTGTCCTACTTTTATTTGTACAACGGGATTTAGGTACGGCGGTTTTGTTTATGGCCATGTATATTGCCATTCAGTTTATTTACGACCCGGATATAAAGGCTCTCTTTGTCAATTTCGGTTTATTGGCTTTGGGTAGCGTTCTCGGGTATTTTCTTTTTTCCCACGTACGAACCCGTATCGATATTTGGATCGACCCGTGGAGCGATGTGTACAATGCAGGCAGGCAAATTGCGCAATCGCTATTTGCTATTGCAGAAGGGGGATTCTTTGGCGCGGGTATAGGTTATGGACATCCGGAGTTGATCCCCGTTGCCGTGTCGGACTTTATTTTCCCGGTTATTTGTGAGGAAATGGGTCTTTTTGCCGGCTTCGCCATTATTCTTTTGTACATTCTTTTAATTTACCGTGGAATCAAAATTGCCTTGGAGCAAGAGTATAAATTTTACCGTATGCTTGCTATTTCGGCGACGGTACTGATTTCCGTGCAAGCCTTTTTGAACATCGGCGGCGTGACGAAGTTTATTCCTATGACGGGGATTACACTGCCCTTTATGTCTTATGGAGGCAGTTCCATTTTATCCAGCTTTATCGCTCTGGGAATTTTACAGGTGGCATCGGAAGATTTGTCATGGAAATATGAGCGTGAAATTATGAAAGGGGAGGCGAGCGATGAATCGATCGGAAAATAAACGAATCATTGTTTTGCTTGCCGGTCTCATTCTTTTGTTTCTAGGGAGTATTTTATACCTAACTTATTTTTATGTTTTTCAGGCGGAAACGGTGAAACGAAATCCGTCCAATCGGCGAGGATATATAGAAGAAGCGCAAATTAAGCGAGGGGACATCTACGATCGCAATGGAGAAGTATTGGCGACGTCGAAGGGCGAACCTGGGAATTATCGGCGGGAGTATGCGTACCCTATTTTATATTCCCATATTATCGGCTATTCCCATCCGTCCTTAGGAAAGAGCGGATTGGAGTCATCCTACAACGAGTACCTTCTCAATCGGAACGGTAACCGTACCTTAAAAGCTATATCCGATATGATTCGTTCGAAGAAACAGGACGGAAATTCTCTCGTTCTAACGATCGACACACAAGTTCAGTCCAAGGCGAGAGAATTGCTGGAGGAAAATGCAAAAAAGGGCAGCGTCGTCGTCATGAATCCGAAGACGGGGGAAGTCTACGCTATGGTTTCGTTGCCGGATTTTAATTCTTCTTCCATTGCTCAGGATTGGAACGAGCTACAGAAAAATGAGTCGGGCGCTCTATTGAATCGCTCCATTAATGGTCGCTACCCGCCTGGATCGACTTTTAAGGTTATTACGGCGGCCTCGCTCTTAGGGCAGGATCGTATTGGCTTGAATTACAACGATACGGGATCACAAGTGATCGATGGGCGCGAGTTCAAAAATGCCGAAGGCGCGCAATACGGATCTGTAGATTTACGAGAAGCGTTGGCTAAGTCCATCAATACGTATTTTGTGGATAAAGGTTCTAAGTTGGGAAAGGATACCTTGGGAGCCGCGGCAGATAAATTTCACTTTAACACGAAAATACCTTTCGATCTTCCGGTTTCCGTCTCGGTCTTCGACTATAAAAAGAATTTGCCGAAAACGACCTTGGCTGCCTCGGCAATCGGCCAGGGAGACGTTCTGGCTACGCCTCTACACATGGCATTAGTAGCTTCTGCGATCGCCAATGAGGGGAAGATGATGCAACCGATTTTAGTGAAGGAAGTGGAAGATTCCAAGGGATCGGCCATTGAGACGAAAGAACCGAAGGTCTTGATGGAATCGACGACGCCGGATATTGCAAAAAAACTAACGAAATACATGATTTCCGTAGTCGAAGATGGTACGGGACGGAGAGCCGCCTTGGGCTCTACGCAAGTCGCCGGGAAGACTGGATCCGCGGAAAATGCGTCCGGTGAAAATCACGCGTGGTTTATCGGTTTCGCTCCGGCCAAGGATCCACAAGTTGCCGTCGCCGTTATCGTGGAACAAGCGGGGAAATCCGGCGGTAGCGTGGCCGCTCCCATTGCACGGGACATTATTTCCTACGCTATGCACCATATCGACTTTGACCAAACGAAAAAACAAGTGGTGCGAGACGATGAATGATCCCGAAGTCTGTGTCATGATTGCTGCAGCCGGCATGGGCAAACGAATGAACCTGTGCCAAAACAAACAGTACCTGCCGATCCATGGAAAGCCCATGGTGCGCCACACCATTGAAATTTTCGACGGTATGGAGGATATTTCTTTTATCGTCCTCTTGATCCGCCAGGGGGAAGAGGCGATGATGCGTCATATTTTGGAAGACATGGATCGGAACCACAGCATTTACCTTGTTGTGGGTGGCGACGAAAGGCAAGATACCATATGGAAAGGTCTGCAGTTTTTAAAGAATTGGGACGGTATTGTTCTAACCCATGATGGTGCCAGACCCTTTGTTACGGAAGAGGAGATACGTGCAGTTATTCGGGGAGCCAAGGAAAGTGGCGCTTGCTGTCTTATGACACCGATGAAGGACACAGTGAAAATAAGTGAGGATGGTCGATGGAGCAATGTTACTCCGGATCGTTCGAAACTGTTCGCGATACAAACACCTCAGGGATTTCATAAAAGCATTTTAATTCGCGCCTATGAGCAGGCTTTTAACGAAGGTTATTATGGAACGGACGACTGTTCTCTCGTTGAAAAAACGGGGCGACGGGTGCAATTGATTCGCGGTTCCTATAACAATATAAAAATCACGACACCGGAAGATTTAATCTTCGCCGATGCCATCTATTCAGATAGGAAGAATATATGAGAATTGGAATTGGATACGACGTACATCAATTAGTAGAAGGGCGAAAACTCATTTTAGGCGGTGTCGAGATCCCCTATAACAAGGGACTTTTAGGCCATAGCGACGCCGACGTGCTCGTTCATGCCATTGAAGATGCCATTTTGGGCGCTCTGGCCTTAGGTGACATCGGCAAGCTGTTTCCGGACACGGATCCGGTCTACAAAGATGCATCGAGTATGGGGATGTTTGCGCACGTTATTGGTTTGGTGAAAGAAAAGGGTTATCGGGTGGGCAATATTGACGCCACCGTAATCGCTCAAAAGCCGAAACTCGCACCTTATATTCCTACTATGCGTGAAGCTATCGCGACAATTTGCGAAAAAGAGGTGGATGCGATTTCTGTAAAAGCGACGACCAGTGAAAAAATGGGGTATGAAGGTAGAGAGGAAGGGATAACGGCCATGGCGGTCGTTCTTCTGGAGTCTACAAAATAAGAAAGGACAACACGATGTTAGTTACAGGCAAACAAATTCTGAAGCATGCAGACGAAAACGGCTACGCCGTCGGTGCCTTCAATGTAAACAATATGGAAATTATTCAGGCGATTGCACAAGCGGCGGACGAACTTCACGCTCCCGTCATTTTGCAAGCGTCGCAAGGCGCGATTCAATACGCCGGCGTAGATTATATTACATCCCTGGTTAAGACGACGGCCGAAAGATATAACGTGCCTATGACGTTGCACCTGGATCATGGAACGGATTTCGAAGAAATCATGAAATGCATTCGTAGCGGTTTTACCTCGGTCATGATCGACGCGTCGAAACACGAATTGGACGAAAACATTCGATTGACCAAGGAGATCGTAAAGATTGCGCATGCCGTTGGAGTATCGGTCGAAGCGGAACTCGGTAAGATCGGTGGAACGGAAGACCAAATCGTCGTTTCCGATGCGGAAGCCACCTACACGGATCCCGAGGAAGCACGTATTTTTGTCGAAGAAACGGGGATTGACTCTTTAGCTATTGCTGTCGGAACCGCCCACGGCGTCTACAAAGGAGAACCGAAAGTAGATATTGATCGAATCGAAGAAATCGATCGTGTCGTCAGCGTACCATTGGTTCTTCACGGATCCAGCGGCGTACCTTACGATACCTTGGAAAGGGCGGTTGATGCAGGGATCCGTAAGATCAATATCGACACTGATATTCGAGCCGGTTTTGCAGCCGCCGTCAAAGCCTTTGTTGCAGAAAATCCCGATGAGATCGACCCGAGGAAAATTTTGAAGCCGGCGCGGGCGGCGATGGCCGAGACGGTAAAAGAAAAAATTAAAGTGTTCGGCAGCGATGCACAGGCGTGGAAATAATGAAGTTTTTTATCGACACGGCGAACATCGCTGAAATTAAGGAGATAGAGGCTTGGGGGGTCTTATCCGGCGTGACTACCAATCCATCTCTTATCGCCAAGGAAAAGGGCGTAGTCTTCGAAGAAGTGATTGAAGAAATTGCAAATATTGTCGATGGACCGATTAGCGCCGAAGTGACGGCGATTGAAGCGGAAAATATGATCGATGAGGGGAAAAAACTCGCCTCCATCCATAAAAACGTTGTGGTGAAGGTACCTATGAATGAGGAAGGTTTAAAGGCCATCAAGGCGCTGGAAGGGGAAGGGATTCATACAAACTGTACCTTGATCTTTTCCGTAAATCAGGCGCTTTTGGCGATGGCGGCCGGGGCCTCTTATGTCAGCCCCTTTTTAGGAAGATTGGACGATATCGGTCACGACGGCATGGAATTGGTACGCGATATTTCGGGCATCATCGACCTTTATGGATACGACTGTGAAGTTATTGCGGCAAGTATTCGTCATCCTCTCCACGTCAAAGAAGCAGCGGAGACCGGTGCGCATATAGCAACCGTACCTTATAAGGTATTTAAACAAATGCTGAAGCACCCATTGACGGATAAAGGAGTTGAGCAGTTTAACAAGGATTTTGAAGGGATGAGTCGAGCCGATGGATAGAGACCTTAGTTTAAATTTAGCACGTGTGACGGAAGCGGCGGCACTTAGCGGCGCGCGATTTTTAGGAAAAGGCGATAAAAATGGTGCCGACGGTGCGGCAGTCGATGCGATGCGCCGTATGTTTGATACGGTACACATTCAAGGTACTGTCGTCATCGGAGAAGGTGAAATCGATGAAGCGCCGATGCTCTACATTGGAGAAAAGATCGGCACGCAACACCAATCGGATGAAGCTGTGGACATCGCTGTAGATCCCATCGATGGAACCACCGCCATTGCCAATGGCATGAACAACGCCATTGCCGTCGTCGCTGTTGCACCCGAGGGCTGTCTCTTGCATGCGCCGGATGTCTATATGAAAAAGATCGCCACGGGTCCAAAGGCGAAAGGAGCCATTCGTCTGGAGGATAGCGTAGAGGAAAATATTCGTCGCGTCTCAAAAGCCATCGACAAGTCGCCGGAGGAGATGACCATTTCTGTCTTAGATCGTCCTCGTCACGACGACTTAATTAAGCAAATTCGCGGAATCGGTGCCCGTATTAAAAAGATAAAGGACGGCGACATTGTCACGGCTATTTATACTTGCTTTGAAGAAAGTGGCATTGACATGATCATGGGGATCGGCGGCGCGCCGGAAGGCGTGATTGCTGCGGCTGCTTTAAAATGTTTGGGCGGTGATTTCCAAGGAAAACTCGTTACCTATGACGAGGCACAAAAAGAGCGCGTATCGAAAAGTACGGCAGATCCCAATAAAATTTATACTATCGAAGATTTGGTTCGAGGTGATGAGGTAATCTTTGCCGCTACTGGTGTTTCTAATGGCGACTTGCTTAAAGGCGTTCGCTACATGAAGGACAACAAAGCGACGACTCAATCTCTCGTATTGCGTATGCCGTCAAAGACCGTACGTTTCATAGACAGTGTACACGACTTAAATCATAAACCGGATTACGCAAAGTAAATTGACAATTAAAAAAAAGTATGCTATTCTATAAAAGTTAGTAATACGAATGAATTTTTAAGGAAAGGAGTGTGGACAGATGAAAAAAGGTATCCATCCCGAATATAAGGAAGCTACAGTCACTTGCGCTTGTGGTAACACCTTTAAGACGGGCTCTGTAAAAGAGGATTTAAAAGTGGAAGTTTGTTCCGAATGTCATCCTTTCTTCACAGGACGTCAAAAGTTTACTGATACGGGCGGACGTATTGATAAATTCAACAAAAAGTACAAAAGATCATAAGAAGACGGCCCGTGAAAGCGGGCCTTTTTTTTAAGGAGTTTCTCGAGCTTATGAACGAATCCTTTAAAACGACCATTGGCGGGCAAGCCCTAATTGAAGGTGTAATGATGCGAGGACCTTCAAAGACGGCATATGCCGTAAGAAAACCCGATGGTGGTATCGCTCTGCGCGTAGATAACAACAAAAGTATTACGGACACGTACGCTTTTTTAAATTGGCCCATCCTACGAGGAGCCGTTAAATTGATTGAAGCCATGGTGACTGGTGTGGACGCTATTCTATACTCTGCTTCTTTCTGGGAAGAGAATGAGGCGGAAAAAGAGAGCTTTTTTCAAAGGCATTTCCCGAAATGCGCTGAAACGATCGAGCAAATCTTGACCGTGGGCTTTTCTATTTTACTGGCCGTTCTCTTTTTTATGGTGATTCCCAATGTATTGGCGACTTTTTTTGAACGGCATAGTTTAAATTCCATTCTGTTAAATCTTATAGAAGGTGCCTTTCGGATTGGTATATTTTTCGCGTATATGGCGATTATCTCAAGGCAGCGGGATATAGGCCGCGTTTTTGAATATCATGGTGCCGAGCATAAATCCATTGCCTGTTACGAAGCCGGCGCTCCCTTGGAAGTGGAAGAAGTAAGGAAATATTCTCGTTTACATCCCCGTTGTGGTACGAGCTTTTTATTTATGGTATTGATTGTATCCATTATTATTCTTTCCTTTTTCGGCTGGCCGTCCTTTGTAGGAAGGATCCTCGTGCGCCTACTGATTTTCCCCCTAATCGCGGGCGTCAGTTATGAAGTAAATCGTCTCATAGGAAAATATGATACGCCGTTCACTATGGTTTTGCGCTATCCCGGGTTGATGATTCAAAAATATTTCACAGTGAGAGAACCGGATGACAGCCAAATCGAAGTCGGGATTGCCTCTTTAAAGGCGGTCTTACCCGGCGAAGGGGAAAGTGATCTATGGAAGTAAAGGAAGCCTTTGAAGACACGAGTCGGGCCTTAAAAGGGGATCGAAGACGTACCTACGAGGTATTTTATGCCTTTTACGGAATGGACCAAAAATCCATCCTCATGCACCCAAATCGGCAATTGACGGCGTCCGATGTAAGTCGTCTGAAGGCGGTGGCTGCGGACATGGTAAGAGGAAAGCCCTTGGCCTATGCCGTCAATCAAGGATATTTTTATGGCGAATGCTTTTACGTCGACGAACGGGTGCTGATCCCTCGCTATGATACGGAACGAAGTGTCGATTGTATTCGAAGAAAGGTAGCGAATCCAAAACGAATTTTAGAAATTGGAACGGGTTCCGGCTGTGTCGCTATTACCTTGGGGCGACTCTATCCGGAAGCGCAGGTGACGGCGGTAGACATTTCTCCAGGTGCATTAGAGGTAGCGGAGATTAACAGAGAGCGATTTGACGTAAGAAACGTATCCTTTCTATTATCCGATCTTTTTTCACAGGTCGCTGGTACGTATGATTTAATTTATTCGAATCCACCGTATATTACAGAGGACGAGATGGACGAGTTAGACGAAAGTGTCATCGATTTTGAACCGCGGTTGGCTCTTTACGGAGGCAAAGACGGTTTGGATTTCTATCGCAGGATCATTTGTGAAGCGCCGCGATATTTGCACGTTGGCGGCTATATAGTTTTTGAAATCGGCGCAAAACAAAAGGCGGACGTAGAGAATTTGCTGCGCGAGGGGCATTTTGCGCAGGTGGGATGCGAGAAGGATTTCGGCGGTTTGGACCGCGTCATCTATGGGAGGTTAGAAAATGTTTGAAAATTTAACGGCATACGAAGATCGCTACAATGAACTGAACCGGATGATGATGGATCCGGAAGTACAAAGGGACAGTAAGCTGTTGCAAAAGACGGCCATAGAACACGCGGAAATCGAACCCATTGTCAAGAAATATAGAGAATACACAAGCACTGGTGAGGCCATTGCTGAAAACAAAAGCATGTTTGCTGAAAAAATAGATGATGAAATGCGCGAGTTGGTCAAGGAAGAATTGAAAAAAGATGAAGAACGCCTTGAAAAAATCGTGGAAGAACTAAAAATTCTTTTGATTCCGAAGGATGAAAATGACGACAAGAACGTGATCGTCGAAGTGCGCGGCGGTGCCGGCGGTGACGAAGCGGCTCTTTTTGCCGGCGTCTTGGTGCGGCAGTACATTCACTACGCGGACAATCATCATTGGAAGGTGGAGATGATGTCCAGCAACGAAAACGGTATAGGCGGTTTCAAAGAGGCAATTCTTTCGATTCAAGGGAAAGGCGCCTATTCCCGTTTGAAGTACGAATCGGGCGTGCACCGCGTGCAGAGGGTTCCTGAGACGGAGTCTTCCGGGCGCATTCATACGTCGACGGCCACGGTCACCGTCATGCCGGAAATTGACGATGTGGAAATTGAGATTAACCCGAATGACGTGCGCGTCGATGTATTTCGCTCTTCGGGAAATGGCGGTCAATCCGTCAATACGACGGATTCAGCCGTACGTTTAACTCACGAGCCTACGGGGATTGTCGTCAGTTGCCAGGATGAGAAAAGCCAGTTGAAAAATAAGGAAAAAGCCTTTAAGATTTTAAAGGCGAAGCTCTATGATATAGAGCTTCAAAAGCAAGAAGAGGCCGTCAGCAAAGAAAAAAAATCGCAAATCGGATCCGGCGATCGTTCCGAACGGATCCGCACCTACAATTATCCGCAAGGGCGTGTGACGGATCATCGGATCAATTACACCAGTCATCGCATCGACGCCATTAACAATGGAGATTTGGACGACCTGATCGATGCGCTGACCGCCGCCGATCAAGCGGCAAAGATCGAAAATGTTGACTAAATAATTTTCCTCTCGTCTTCCGTTCGCTTGTCTTATTATCAAATTTTGGATATAATAGACGAGTAGAGAAACAACATAATTTAAGGAGGCATTATTTATGCACGCAATGACACAAGATAATTTGAGAAGCGCATTCGGTGGCGAAAGCCAAGCACACATGCGTTACGGTATTTGGGCAAAAACCGCTGCCAAAGAAGGCTTCCCCAATGTCGAAAGATTGTTTAACTGCACCGGCGAAGCTGAACGCGTTCACGCAAACTTACACTTCAAAGCTATGAAGGACGTGCACGGTGATTTCCCCGTAACCAGCATGGCAGGTTTCGGTATCGGCAATACTTCTGAAAATTTGCAAAAAGGCATCGACGGGGAAACCTTCGAATTTACGGAAATGTATCCCGCTTACATCGAAGTAGCGAAGCTGCAAGGAGAAGAGGAAGCAGTAAAGGCTATGCGTTTTGCCATTGAAGCGGAAAAAGTTCACGCTGTTCGTTACGAAGAAGCGAAAAAAGCTGTCGACGCCGGCAAGGACTTGGATGCGGAAACAATTCTTCTCTGCCCCGTTTGTGGCTACATCACTTTCGATGCGAACGAAGTGGAATGTCCGATTTGCCACACCAAGTCCAAAGCATTTGTCGCTTATTAATTCTTAAAAAAGACATCTTCGGGTGTCTTTTTTTATGCTCAAAAATTCGATTTCAACTATGGTATAATAAAAAGTACTGTTAATTAAAGGAGTAAGCATGAAAGAAGTATTTCAAGATTTAGTGGATCGTGTCAAAGAAGTTCATGGCGGGGAAACGTACGTTATTTCCACGCATGGTTGTCAAATGAATGAACACGATTCTGAAAAAATTAAAACATTATTGAACGCCATGGGCTTTAAAGAAATCGAACGAGAAGAGGAAGCCGATCTTTCAATTATCAATACCTGCTCCGTCCGCCACAGCGCGGAAGACAAGGTAATCGGGCATATTGGCCGTTTGAAGCATATAAAAAAGAAAAATAAGAATCTTAAAGTCGCCGTTTGCGGTTGTATGATGCAACGCAAAGAATCTCGGGATTACGTATTGAACACTTTTCATCATGTGGATATCGTCTTCGGTACAAACAATATTTACCGCCTTCCACAATTGATCTTGGAGAGTGACGATAAAAAAAATGCCGTCGTCGATATTGACGAAAGCTACTCGAATTTCGACAATCAAATTTATTCGAGGACATCCGGCAATTCGGCATATGTAAACATCGTGTACGGTTGCAATAATTTCTGTACCTATTGTATCGTGCCCTACACGAGAGGCCGGGAAGTGTCCCGTGCGTCCGAAGATATTCTCGATGAAATCAAAAGCTTGGTTTACGACGGGGTCAATGAGGTGACGTTATTAGGCCAAAATGTGAATTCTTACGGGAAGGGTTTGGAAGAGAAAACCACGTTCGCGGAGTTGTTGCGAATGGTACATGAGATCGATGGGATTGAACGGATCCACTTTACCACGTCTCATCCAAAGGATATGTCCGACGATCTGATCGAATGTTATCGGGATCTTTCAAAACTTGCCAATTACTTGCACCTTCCCGTGCAATCCGGTTCGAACCGCGTGTTAAAAAGAATGAACCGCCACTATACGAGAGAGGATTACTTTAGCTTAATTAACAAGGTGCGCGCCGTGCGTCCGGATATATCTCTTTCTACGGACATTATGGTCGGCTTTCCCGGCGAAACGGAAGAAGATTTTTTAGATACGCTGGATCTGGTGAAGCGGGTCAAGTATGATAACGCTTTTACTTTTATTTATTCCAGAAGAGAAGGGACGAGGGCCGATCAAATGGAAGATCAAGTTCCGAAAGAAGTAAAGGATGAGCGTTTTCAACGTCTTTTAGATTCGGTCTATGCCATTCAACGGGAAAAATACGAGGCGCTGCACGGAAGTATTCAATACGTATTGTTTGAATCGGTTAGTAAGAACGATCCGACAAAAATGAGCGGCCGAACCGATGGGTTTAAATTGGTACATGCACCTTACGACGCTTCCTATCTCGGCCGAGTGGCACCCGTAAAAATTACAGGAGGAAATACATTCTCTTTAGAAGGAGAAATTGTTCATGGAAACCGGTGATTTCGAAAAACTTACCCCGGCTATGCGCCATT
>JAEXBU010000084.1 GCA_023393815.1 Bacillota bacterium
GAAATATCCGCCTCCAACAATTCGTCGATTACATCGCCGATGTAGCGGTCGGCGATAATAGCGAACACCATTTTATCCACGATGCGCCCCCTTAATAGTGGTTGTATTCCGCGACGTCGAGAATAAAAATCGTCGCGCCCCCGACCCGCACATTTAAAGGATAGGGCATAAAAGATTCCCCGGGAGACATGGCCATGACCGAAGAGGGCTCTTCGCGAACAGAGCAATTCGCTTCCATAATGTCGAAAAGTTCGTCCATGTCCTTTTCGTCTACCCCCATTAAAAGGGTCGTATTCCCGGCTTTTAAAAAGCCCCCGGAAGAGGACAACTTCGTCACCCGAAAGCGCTTTTCCGTCAGTGCGTCAATTAATCCGGCGGCGTCCTGATCCTGCACAATTGCAAATATTAGTTTCATTTGAACCGGTTCTCCTTTTCAATGGCGCCAATGCAGTCCAAGAGGACGCGCTCGGCATCTTGGGATGCGTCGATCAGAACCATCTCCTCTTTCCGCTCATTGGCCAATATTCTATAATTTTCCTCCACCGTATCCATAATTTTATCGTCGGACTCCAGGCGGTCGGCGCGACGATCTTTCATCCGGTCCCTGCCCGTACCCTTGGCAACATCCAAGTACAAGGTCACATCCGGTGCCAACCCGTCCGTAGCAAAGGCGTTGATTTCTTCCACGGGCTGAATCCCCAGCTTGCGGCACAACCCCTGATAGACGAGACTGGAAAAGACGTAGCGTTCCGAGACGACGAGCGTTCCCTCTTCCAAAGCTGGGCGGATCACTTCTTCCACGTGTTGGGCGCGGGACGCCGCATAGAGCAAAGCCTCACAACGCGGGTGCATATCTTTGTTTTTCGAATCCAACAACATTTCACGTATTCTTTCAGAAATGGCCGTACCGCCGGGCTCCCGAGTGTGAAGAACCGAGACGCCCTTTCCGCGAAAATAGCGGACGATGCCCTCGGCTACCGTGGACTTGCCTGAACCGTCCGGCCCTTCGATAACTACAAATAACCCTCTCAAAGAAACACCCCCTTGGATAGCATTATATCATAGGTTTAAGAAATCATTCTCCCATCAATTCGCAGGCACGAAAACCTTCGGCGAAGTGCGTGTCCCGTCCGTAGAGGGCAAAGACCTCATCCAATACCTGAAACAGCGCGTCGAAATTTTCCGACGAGAGATTGGCCCCCATGTGGCCGATACGAATGATCTTGTCGTGGAGTTCTCCGGCACCTTTGGAGATGAAAATCCCCCTCTTCCGACACTCGGCCAAGATCTCCGTGGCCCGCATTCCTTCGGGAAGTAAGACCGCCGTCACCGTGTTGGCAAAGGAATCTTTCGGATACAGCGTAAATCCTTCTTTTGCAAAAAGCGCCCGCACCACGTCCCCATAGGCTTTGTGCAAACGGACGCTGTCTCTTTTCTCCCAAAGATCCAAAGCCTTGTCTAAAGCGAAGGTTAAGTGTTCGCTCATCGTGTAGGGAAAGGCGAAGTCTTCCTGCCCGCTCATGTAGTTGAGTACATTCATATAGTAACTGGGAATAGGCTCCTTCCTGGTACGCATTTTCTCTTCCGCCGCCTCGGAAATGGTGATCATCGACAGCCCCGTGGGCGCGGAGAGGCACTTTTGCGTGGCGGAAAGCATCATATCCACGCCATAGGCGTCGAAGTCGATGTCCTCGCCGCCGAAGGAAGAGACGCAGTCCACGATGGACAAAATGCCGTATTCCTTCAAAAGATGGCAAATCGCCTTGACGTCGTTGGTAAGCCCCGACGGCGTTTCGCAATGCACCATGGTCGCAATGGCAAAATTCGAATCCGTTTCCAAAAACGCCTGTAACTCCCCTACGTCAAAGCCCCGTCGAGGATCCTTTTCGTAAAGAACGCATTCGCCGCCGAAAAATTTTACGTAATCGGCAAAGCCGCCGCCGAAGACGCCGTTACTCATCACCAGAACCCGCTCGCCCTTTTCCATAAGAGAACACACGGCGGCTTCCAAAGCCAACATTCCCTCTCCAAGCATCATCACCGTGGGGCGGTCGGTCTTCACTACCGCCGATAATCGCGCTTCCACTTTGCGGTGAAAGACTTCGTAATCCGGGTCCAAATCTGGATTCGTAACAATCCCCGTCATGGCTTCTTCCACTTCGGGCAACAATGTCGTCGGTCCGGCACATAAAATTCGCATCGTTTCCTCCTTTACACAGCAGAATTCTTTCCCTTCTATACTTATAGTATAACACGGGTCGGTTGAACGTAGGCGGGAATTGCGATATACTAGATAAAATTGTATGTAGGAACAAGAATAGGAGGAAAGTATGTCATTAAAAGGCACCCAAACCGCAAACAACCTGCTCATTTCCTTTGCAGGAGAATCCCAAGCTACCGCACGCTACACTATGTACGCCAAACAAGCGGACAAAGACGCATCCGTTCAAATTAAAAACATCTTCTTAGAAACTGCACGAAACGAACAAGAACACGGCAAGCGCTTCTTTAAATACTTGTTGGAAGACTTCAACGAAGACGAAATCGAAGTAAAATGGAATTACCCTGTAACCTTCGGCAGCACGGAGTTAAACCTGAAAGCCGCCGCCGCCGGTGAAGACGAAGAAGCCGGCGATATGTATCCGAAATTCGCCGAAATCGCCCGCAAAGAAGGCTTTGACGCCATCGCCGACACTTGGATTGAAATCTCCGAAGTCGAAGCGGCCCACCGGGATCGTTATTTGAAACTGTTGGAAAATGTAAAGGAAGACAAGCTCTTCAAACGGGACGAAGTCGTTCTCTGGAAATGCAACAACTGCGGCTACATTCACGAAGGCAAAGAAGCCCCGGAAAAATGTCCCGCCTGCTTCCACCCGCAAAAATGGTTTGAACTCTTTGTGGAAACCTATTAAAATACACCCATCGTGCGCCCAAGCTTCGGCTTCGGCGCCTTTTTTATGAAAAGAAAAACCGTCGCCCCGCGGAAGTATCCGCGCCCGGCTCGGAAAATAAAAAGCGCGGGGACGAAAGTATCGTCCCCGCGCTTTTTATTTTTCTCGACTTCGATGGACACAATAACTACGAAAGAGGATGTAAAAAATTTACTCCCTATACATCCTTACGTGATACGTCTTTCCGCGGCTCTTCATGCCGTCCAGTTGTTCGACGGCGCTTTTTGCACTCTTCTTCGGCAGCTCGATGACCGTGTGGTGGTCGCGGATCATAATGTTTCCGACGATGTCTCGACCCAAATCCGTTTCCTTTTTAAAGATGGCGAGGACAGCTTTCGGATTCAGCCCGTCTTTTCTCCCCTTGTCCATGTAAATTTTGACGTTATTGGAAAAGCGCTTTTTGCCAGACTTTGTCTTTTTCTCTTTTCCCTTGCGATCTTTTCTGAGCCCGCGGGCGCGAAATTTCTTTCCGTAGTCGACTTCGTCCAGAGCGTCGTGTTTTCTCGACTGGCCGTTGTCGTCCAACAGTTTCAATAGGGCGGCGGAAATTTCTACGGCGCCGTATTCCAAGCGCAACATACGCTCCACCATCACCTTGTACTTGGAAAGATCCTCCTCCGCATCCAAAATCCCTTCCACTTTGCCTTCCAGATTTTCCCTCTTGTTTACGTCCATTTGTTCCATGGTGGGCAGTTCCATATAGGAAAGGTCGGCCTTGGTGTAGCGAACGATGTCTTCCAGCTTGTAAATATCTCGCCCTACGATAAAGGAAAAGGACAGGCCCTTTCGTCCGGCCCGCGCCGTACGACCGATGCGATGCACGTAGTATTCTTCGTCTTGGGGCAGGTCGTAGTTGACCACCATATCCACGTCGCCCACGTCGATCCCCCGCGCCGCCACATCCGTGGCCACGAGCATATCGATGGAAGAGTTTCTGAAACGCTTCATGACCGCGTCCCGCTGGCTTTGTTTTAAATCCCCGTGAAGGCCGTCGACGGCATAGCCGCGAGAAGCCATTTCACTGACCAAATCGTCCACCCTCTTCTTCGTGTTGCAGAAGACGATCGCCAAGGTGGGATCGTAAATATCCACCAGGCGGCTTAAAATTTCCGGCTTCATGGAGGCTTTCATTTCCAAATAGTATTGCTCGATGTTTTCTACGGTGAGCTGTTTGTGTTTAATGCGAATGATCTCCGGATCCCGTTGGAACTTGGCCGAAAAATCCATAATGTCTTTTTCCATGGTGGCGGAGAAGAAACAAGTCTGCCGGTCGGCGGGCGTTTCGTCTAATATCGTGCGCATATCGTCGCGAAAGCCCATGTCGAACATTTCGTCGGCCTCGTCCAATACGGCTATGGCCAGGTCGTCGAATCGCAAGGTCTTTCTGCGCATATGATCCATGACCCGGCCAGGAGTTCCCACCACGATTTGCACGCCGCCTTTTAAGGCGCGAATTTGCCGTTCAATGGCAGTACCTCCATAGACGGGCAAAATCTTTACGCCCTTTTTGTACGCGCCCAAGTTCGAAAGCTCGTTGGCCACTTGCAAACACAGCTCCCGCGTAGGGCAGAGCACCAAACCTTGCACAGGACCCTTTTCTTCTACGCGCTCCAACATGGGAATCCCGTAGGCGGCGGTTTTCCCCGTGCCCGTTTGGGCTTGGGCGATGACGTCTTTTCCCTCTAAAAGGGGCGCCATGCTCTCGGCTTGAATAGGTGAAGCTTCCTCAAAGCCCATAGCCTCGATTCCCTTTAACAGGGCTTGTGACAGATTAAATTCATTAAATTTCAAACGTTCCTCCTCATATGACAAAAAAAGCAGTCCCGGGGACTACTCCTTTGCTTCCTTATCCGATTATTTCACTTCTTTCCATTATGGAAGATAAAAGGAACAATTGCAAGGCTTTCCCTCAAAGAATTAAAAGTTAAGGAGCGGCTAAGATTGTACAAAAGGCTTCGAAGAAACGAAAAAAATTCCCGAAAATTTTTTCTATGTGCTAAACTGGAAATGAAATGCTTCGGCTTTAAAGCGATGGAAAGGGGACTTTAGGATTGAAAGATAAAAACGCCATTGAAAAATTTGTCGACCGCGCCATGGAAGACGACGACTTCAAGGACGTGGCCGATGTAATAGAAAAAAGCGTTGAAAGCGCCATTCACTACTCGAAAATCGGCGCCGGCGCTCTTATGCGAGGCGTGAAGAAGGGATTCACCCAAAAGGAAATCGCCCGCCTTCCCGTAAATCGGGATCCGGCCAAGGTGAAACAAAAGGTGACGTCTCCCAATACTTGGTACTGGTTGCGCAACGCTGCCGGCCTATCCACCGTAGGCTCTGTTTTTCTCGGCCTGTTTGCCTTTCTCGATGGCCTCGCTTACGGCAACGACGGCTTTGACGCCGTTGCCGCGCTGCTGTTCTTCCTGATTTTCGCCGCGGCCTCCGCCATAGCGACCGTCGTCACCCAGCGCAATATGATTTTGGCTCGGGACTTTTTTCGCATTCGACGCGAAATTCAAGACCAATCCGTTCTGTCCACAGAGGACGTGATCACGGCTCTAAACAAGCCTAAGGAGCAAGTGACCTACGAGATTGACCGCATGATTCGAAAGGACTACCTGCCCCAAGCCCGCCTTGTGGAAGAGGGCGATCTTTTGTTAATCGATGCCGCCGCCTACAAAGCCTATAAGGACAATTACATGGCTCGCACCGTACCCGTCAAGGAAAACGCGCCAGAAATCGAAGAGGCAGAGGAACGCACCGACGACCGCGCCGCCGCCATAAACGATTATGAAAAGACTTTAAAAGAACAGCGAAACCGGACGGAGGATGCCGATCTTAAAGAAAAAATCTCCGCCCTGTCAAAATTATTGGACTCCATTCGCCACGCCGTACACACCGATCCCGGCCGGGTAGAAAGTCTAAACAAATTTGTGGACTACTACACCCCTACCACCATCAAGCTGATCGAGCGGTACTTGCAATTTTCCTCCTCCGCGGTGATTACCGATTCCATTCGAAAGACCATGGACGACATCCTTCGCTCCCTGGACAAAGTCATTGACGGCTACGAAAAATTGCTGGATACCTTGTATAAAGACGACCTCTTGGATCTGAACGCGGAAATGGATGTCATGGAAACGGTGATGAAACAAGACGGCCTCATTGACGAAGATGCGAAAGGAGACACATTCCATGAGTGATGAAATTAAATTAACCTTAGACGGCGCGAGCGACGCGGAAATCGAGTCGGAACTGACCCTGGAGCCGAAAGAAGTCGACGCCCACGTAAAGCTCTCTCCGGCGGAACAAAAGCAAGTAGACGACTTTGCCAAGACCATCGACCTGACCAATTCTTCGGTCATCCTTCAATACGGCGTGGGAGCGCAGAAAAAGATTTCAAATTTTTCCGAAAAGACATTGAACTCCGTGCGCACCAAAGATTTAGGCGAAGTGGGTAAGCTTCTTTCCGACGTGGTGACAGAGCTGAAAAGCTTTGAAAACGAAGATGAAAAGGGCCTGAAGGGCTTCTTGAAGCGTTCCTCCAACAAAGTCACCGCCTTAAAGGCTCGCTACGACAAGGCAGAAAAAAACGTAGACGATATCGCCCGCGTTCTGGAAAACCATCAGATCACTTTGATGAAGGACATTTCCATGCTGGATCAAATGTACGATCTCAACGAAAAGTACTTTAAGGAACTGTCCATGTACATTCTCGCCGGCAATCAAAAGCTGGAAGACGTTCGAAACCGGGAACTTCCCGCCTTAATGGCCTCGGCCACGGAGGGAAGTCTCGAAGCGCAAAAAGCAAACGATCTGCAAAATATGGCCAACCGCTTCGAAAAGAAAATTCACGACCTGGAACTGACCCGCATGGTCAGCCTACAAATGGCGCCGCAAATTCGCATGGTGCAGGCCTCCAACACGGTTATGGCGGAAAAAATTCAGTCCACCGTCGTAAATACTATCCCCATTTGGAAAAACCAAATGGTTCTGGCACTGGGCGTGCATCACTCGGAACAGGCCGCCGAAGCCCAAAAAAAGGTGTCGGATCTGACCAATCAATTGCTTAAGAAAAACGCCGAAACCCTGCGCCAAAGCACAGTAAACGTGGCGCGAGAAAGCGAACGCGGCATCGTGGATGTGGACACCATTCGCTATACCAACGAACAACTCATCGCCGCCTTGGACGAAGTACGAAAGATTCAATTGGAAGGCCACGAAAACAGGGAAAAGGCCAAGCGAGAGTTGGAAATACTGGAAGCCGACTTAAAACATCGCCTCCTGCCGCAAAACAACCAATAAAAAAGACCCCGCAGAGGGCCTTTTTTTATTGGCTTTTTTATCCCGCCGTCGCTTGTTTAACTTCTTCCCCCACCAGGGATTTTTCCCCATGGGTCTTAATGGGATCAAAGGTAAGGCGGGCAATGTTAAAGGCGTGATCGCCGATACGCTCCAATGTCCCCAAAATATCCACAAAGAGGGAGGTGGCGACCGTCGCTTCTTCGTGTTGGGAAGTCATGCGCCTAAAATGCGAAGCGCGCAGTTCGTATTCCAGATAGTTTAAATTGTTTTCGTCTTTTTTCATGACTTCGTACAAGTGATGATCGCCGACTTTAAAGACGTTCACCCCGTTGGTGTACATATGGACCAACAGATCGTAGATAGACGTTAACTCCGTCATCGCTTCCTCTTGGAACGCTTCCCCGGAATCGTAGATCATTTCAAAATATTCCACCAGGTTTTGAACCAAGTCGCCGATACGCTCAAAGTTCTTTTGCACTTGCAAGCTCGCCGAGTACTCGTCGGCCAGTTCTTCGGAAAGGGACTGCTTGGAAATTTTCAAAAGGTAACTTTCGATTTTCGTATCCAGGGAGTTGACCATATCTTCCAGCTGGTTGACTTCGTGGAAATATTTCTTATCTTTCGTCAACAGGTACTGCTTGCTGTCCTCCAAGGCCTCCAACACGATTTCCGACACCTGCAAAATCGCCGCCTTGGCCTGGGATAGAGCCCCGGCCGGGAAGGTGGTGACCATGGCTTCATCCAGTTGCAGTTTCCCCAGATCTAAGGACAGTTCGTCGCGACCCGGCATCAATTTTTTCAACACGAAGACGCACTTGGGAATAATGGGTAAAAAGATCACCATGCCCACGAAGTTAAAGGTAAAGTGGGCGACCGCGACGGTCATCATGGCGTTTAAGTGAAACTTTTCCGCCACCATGGCGACAAAATGTTCGTAGGGGCCAATAATGGCCAAAAACAAGACGGACACGCATACGTTAAACAAAAAGTGAAACAAAGACGTGCGCCGCGCGGCGAGACTTCCCCCTACCGACGCTAAAGCCGCCGTCACCGTGGTGCCGATGTTGGCACCGAAAACCAAGCCCAAAGCCGCCACCAAGGTAATGGATTTTGTCGCGTAGAGCGTTTGAACGATCCCGACAATGGCCGAGGAAGATTGGATGACCCCGGTAATCACTGCGCCGATCAAGGCCGCCAAAATCGGTTGGCGACTCAAGCGCACGACGATATTCGAGAAGCCGGGAATGTACTGTAATTCCTTTAAGGCGTCGCCCATAATGTTTAAGCCGATAAACAAAAGGCCAAAGCCGACAATAATTTCTCCTAAATAAATTGTCTTTTTCTTCGAGGCCATAAGGGCCAAAAAGACACCGACGAGCAAAATAAAATAGGCCAAATAATCCAGTTGAAAGCCAATTAAAATCGACGTCACCGTCGTTCCGATGTTGGCGCCGAGGATAATGGCGATGGCCTGACTGAGCCCCATAAGACCGCTCCGAACCAGGGAGATGGCGATTACCGTCGCCGCCGATGAGGACTGGATCAAGCCCGTCATAACGATCCCTACGAGAACCGCCATCAACGGGTTGGACGTATACTTTTCGATATAGTCCCGAATCTTCGTTCCGGCAAACTTCGTCAGACTGTCGCCCATGAGTTTGACGCCGAAGAGAAATAGGCCCAAACCACCGGCAATAAAGTGCCAGTCAATTTGTGACCATGAACTTGCCTCGCCCATACATTCTCCTTCCGTAAATTTGTTTCATACATGGACCGTTCCTATTATATCAAAAAGTAAAGTACAGGTAAGGATTATGTAATAAAAAAGCGTTTTTTATTTCCCGGTTCTTAAAATCGTAGGACATCCCCGGATTTTCAGGCGCAAAAAAGCCCCAAAGGTTGGACTTTCATCTCCAACTTTTGGGGCACTAACACTTGCTCTTTTTTATTTCCAATAATCCAGCTTGCTTTCGTCCAAGCCGACGTTTCGGCCGATAAAGTGCGGATCTTTCCCTGCGCGAGACTGTTCTTTATAGTCCTTTAATGCCGCCAGGGCTTGGTTGCCCAAGAGCAGAATGGCTGGGATGTTAACCAAAACCATCAGGGCCATTAAAAAGTCCGCCACGTTCCAAGCCAGTTCCATTTTCATGCTGCTTCCCAAGAAGATGAGCAAAATGGCGATGAGCCGGTAGCAGAGCATGAAGGTCTTGGAAGGAGCTTTCTTATTTAAATAATTCAGGCAGCTGTCTACGTAATAGAGATTGCCTAAGAGGGTTGTAAAAGCAAAGAGGGTCAGAGACAGGGTGATGAACATATACCCATAGTGTCCGAAGACCGTGGAGAGGGATTCCTGTACGTAGGCGGCCCCTGCCAGTTCTTCCGTCGCTTCCACGCCCGATGCCATAGCCATAAAAGCGGTGGCGGAGCAGATAACCAGCGTATCTAGGAAGACGGAAAACATTTGAACCAACCCTTGTTTTACTGGATGGGATACGTCGGCGGAAGCGGCGGCGTTGGGCGCGGAACCCATCCCAGCTTCGTTGGAGTATAGCCCCCGCTTGATCCCTTGGACCATGGCGGAACCGGCCAAGCCGCCAAAGATGGCTTGGAAGTTGAAAGCGTCGGAGAAAATGTTCTTAAATACCGTGGGCATATACGTAATGTTCTTAAAAATCATAAACAAGGCCATGGCCACAAAAATGATCCCCATGAAAGGCACCAACGTGGAGGTGGCTTTAATGATGCGCTTGCCGCCGCCTAAGATACAGTACCCGGCGACGACGGCGAGACATGCCCCGATGATCCACGTAGTTTTTCCTTCTACGAAAAAGTCGTAGACGCGGAAAGAGTCGGTCATGTTAAAGGAGGCGAGCATATTAAAGCCTACGGCATAGGTTAAGATCAAAAAGACGGCGAAGAGAACGCCGACAGGCCGGGAGCCCAAAGCGATTTCAATGTAGTAACTGGGTCCGCCGTAACTCGCACCGTCTTCCCCGCGGCGTTTGTAAATTTGCGCCAAGGTGGATTCGATAAAGGCGGAAGCGCCGCCGATGATGGCGATAAGCCACATCCAAAACACTGCGCCGTAACCGCCGAGGCAAATGGCTTGGGCTACGCCGACGATATTTCCCGTACCTACGCGGGAGGCGGTGGAGACCATAAGCGCCTGGAAGGAGGACACTTCCCCTTCGTGGGGCTTTTCCTTCAAAACCCGAAGGGACTCACCGAACATAGATAATTGCAAAAAACCCGTGCGCACGGTAAAGTACAGCCCGGCGCCGATCAAAATAATAATTAGAATAGGGTAATACAAATACCCGTTCACTTTTAGTAAAAGATCCATCTGTCACCTCATTTTCTTAACGATACGTACAACGTTTACAGTTGTTCACATTTTATCACAACCGACTATATTATAAAACAAGATTCTGCAATATCGCGGTTTTTTCTGCGTCACTTTACCGTACTGTCTTAAGTCTTTGGCGAATCGTCCGCCGATCGCAAAAATATAGCGCCCCCTCGGGCGCATATCTCCTATTCGTCAGTCCTCCAATAGGGGCGCGATTTTGTCGAAGTACATTCGAATTCGCTTTTCCATGGGTTCGGCGAAGTCGCCGCTATCGAGCATACCGATCAGCTCCTTTTTCCCCACGAATCGATATTCTTCCACTTCGCTTTTTTGCATGGTAATCTTGTCCACCTCTCTCACGAGAAGATAGACTTTGGAAAATTTCCCGTCTTCTTTTAAGACACCGAGAAAGGAAAGGTCTCGATCCGTGGCGCGGATACCCACTTCTTCTTTGAGTTCCCTCAGAGCGCCTTCCAAGGGACTTTCCCTTCCTATGACGCTTCCCATGGTAAACTCCCACTTGTGGGCATAGGTCTTTCCCTTCGCCCGCTTCGTTATCAGAAGCTTGCCCCCGGAGACGACCATGACGCCGGAGACGACGATGTATTCCTCCGGATCCAGGGGCTCTTTTCGATCCTTTAGGTAACCCCTATAGCGAAACTCTTCGTCGTATATGCGTCTTAACTCCACGTCGGCCTCCTTTACTCGCTCACGTTCTTTTTGACGCGCTTCAAGCGGAAGAAATCTTCCCGCTCTTTTTCCTCCAAAATTTCTTCGATTTCTTTTTTTGTCGCCTCATACTTGGGAATTTGTATTTTCTCCAGGGCATTGGATCGCTTGACGGTCTTTTTTATTTCCTTGGCCAAGCGATACAAGTCCGTTTCAATTTCCGCAAGCTCGTAAATCTTTGCCCGCATCGCGTGCATACGAATGTAGGCTTCGTCGAAGGCGAAGTTCGATTCAAACATACTGAAGGTGGTTTGGGGCTTAAATTCCTTGTAGTGAATCTCCGGAATCTCCACCCCCATGACCGATCGATAGCCGATGTGGTAAGCCTCTTCCGTGGGCATGGACTTGCTCATTTCCACAACCGCTTCCCACCCCATAGTCACCGAGGCCATGGTGAGGGCATCGTAGGACTGACGGAAGTGCTCTTCCACTTCTTGTTGAATGGTTTGGGCGCGGGCGTTTAAGCGCATGATTTCTCGCATAAGCACAGCCCGCTTTTTATCTAAGAGGCCGTAGCCCTGTCGTGCAAAACTCAGGGCGCTTTTTACTTTAATTAAATTGGCTTTCGTCGCCGTCACGCGTTTCGACATACTTCACCTCTAGTAGTATTTGTCCAAAATTTTGGGATCCACGCGCACCAAGCTTTCTTTCGGCAAGGTTCTTAAAAGTTCCCACGCCTTGTCCAAGGTCTCTTGAATGGACGAAGACACGTTAAAGTCCTGGCCGATAAATTCATTTTCGAAGCGACGGCCGAATTCCAAGATCTTTTGATCGTTTTCGGACAATTCCTCTTCTCCGATGATCTGCGCCAGAGACCGCACTTCGATACAATGCGAATAAGACGCAAAGAGTTGGGCCGAAACATCGGCGTGGTCGTCACGGGTATAGTCCGCGCCGATGCCGTCTTTCATTAGACGGGACAGGGAGTCCAAAATATTAATTGGCGGATAGATCCCCTGACCGTGTAAGTCCCGCGATAGGACGATTTGTCCTTCGGTAATGTAGCCGGTCAAGTCGGGGATCGGGTGGGTAATGTCGTCGGAAGGCATGGTCAAGATAGGGATCAAAGTAACCGATCCTTTGACGCCCTTAATCATTCCCGCCCGTTCGTAAATGGCGGCGAGATCCGAATACAAATACCCTGGGTAGCCTTTTCTGGAAGGCACTTCTTGCCGTTGGGAAGATACTTCCCGCAAACTTTCCCCGTAGCTGGTCATGTCGGTCATAATGACCAGCACGTGTTTGTGCCGTTCAAATGCCAGATATTCCGCTGCGGTCAGGGCGCATTTCGGGGCGATGATCCGCTCCATAATCGGGTCGTCGGCGTAGTTCATGTAGACGACGACTTTGTCCATTACGCCGGCTTCCATAAAACTGTCCATAAAGAAGGACGCCACTTCTCTCTTTAAGCCCATGCCGCAAAAGACCACGGCAAAGTCGCCCCCGCCGCTGTCGTTGGCGATATTGGCCTGGCGAATGATTTGGGCGGCGAGCTCGTTGTGGGGAAGGCCCGCGCCGGAGAAGATCGGAAGCTTTTGACCCCGAATCAAGGTCATGACCGAGTCGATGCCTCGAATTCCCGTTTGAATGAAATTCCGAGGATATTCCCGCGCCACAGGGTTCATCGGTTGGCCGTTCACATTGTAGAACTTATCCGAATATACGGGACCGCCCTTGTCGATGGCGCTTCCAATGCCGTTAAAGCGGCGACCTAAAATTTCCGGCGACAGGGGAATCTCAAAGGGTCGGCCCTCGAAGACTACGTGGAGATTTTCCGTGGAAATTCCCATGGATTCGCCAAAAACTTGCACCGTGGCGGCATCTTCATTAATACCGATGACCCGCCCAACCAGTTCTTCTTTCGTATCCCGATTGGTAATGGAGACGATTTCGCCGTATTGTACCCGGTGCAAACCGGACAATTGAATCAGGGAACCTTCGATCGTATCCAGGCGTAAGTACTCTTTCTTCACGTTCTACGCCTCCTTTTCCTTTTGCTTTTGTTCCCGCTCTTTTATCTCTTCGATTTCCTCGGCCTCCAAGTCGTTTTCGGCGATCCCGTACTCGATCCGGATTTCACGGTAGTGCTCTTGGATCGCGTTCATCAAATCCGTAAAGGGCTTTACGTCCTCGTTACCGATGTTGTATTTCATGTTCACGATCTTCGAATAGAGCGCGTCGTCTTTCACTTCCTCGATGGAGATGCCTTGATCCAACACCGCCTTGCCCTCTTCGTAGAGGGTGTCGATGACTTCCATCATGGAGAATTGTTTTTCCAGAGGAACGGACTGGTCGATTTCGTTAAAGGCGTTTTGTTGTAGGAAGGCGTCTTTGATCATGCGGGCGACGACTAAGAGGAAGCGTTCCTTGTCGGGAAGCACGTCTTCGCCGACGAGCATGACGATTTCCTGCAACCGCGCCTCTTCGTTTAAGATGTTCAAAAACTTTTTCCGAAGGCTGGGCAAATCCCCGTCCAGGCGGTTGTCGTAGTAGTTGGACAAGACGCCTACATAGCCCGAGTAGGAATTGAGCCAGTGAATAGCCGGGTAGTGGCGAGAGTAGGCCAAATCCTTATCCAGAGCCAAAAAGACGTTGACGAAACGGCGGGTGTTTTCCGTAACCGGTTCGGAGAAGTCGCCCCCGGCCGGAGAGACGGCACCGATCGTCGTAACGGATCCGTCCATCCCGCACAGGGCCTTGGCCGATCCGCTCCGTTCGTAAAAAGAGGCGATGCGGCTGGGCAGGTAGGCGGGATAGCCTTCTTCGGCGGGCATTTCTTCCAGACGACCGGAGATTTCTCGAAGAGCTTCCGCCCAACGGGATGTGGAATCCGCCATCATGGCCACGTCGTAACCCTGGTCTCGAAAGTATTCGGCGATGGTCATGCCCGTGTAGATGGACGCTTCCCGCGCCGCTACAGGCATATTCGACGTGTTGGCAATTAAGATGGTTCGCTCCATTAAAGGTTTCCCCGAGTTCGGATCGATCAGTTTCGGAAAGTCTTCCAGTACTTCCGTCATTTCATTGCCCCGCTCGCCGCAGCCGATGTAGACGATAATGTCCGCGTCGCAAAACTTGGCGATGGAGTGTTGAGTCATGGTCTTGCCCGTACCGAAACCGCCGGGAATAGCCACGGTGCCGCCCTTCGCAATGGGAAAAAACACGTCCAGTACCCGCTGGCCGGTGACCAGCAGTTGATCCACGTCTAAAAATTCCTCCACGGGGCGGGGAATACGCACCGGCCAGCGCTGACTCATGGCCACATCGTGTTCTTGGCCTAGGGCGTCTTTTACTTTGCAGATGGCCTCCACCACATTGTAGTCGCCGGCTTCGGCAATCCATACTACCTCTCCGGATACGTCCGGAGGAAGGAGGATGCGGTGGGTAATAATGGCCGTCTCTTCCACGGTGCCTAAAATGGCGCCGGCGGATACACAATCTCCGACGCGCACAGCAGGTTCGAAGAGCCAACGCTTTTCCAAATCCAGATTCTCCATGCCGATGCCTTCGGGAATGAAGTTACCGTACTCTTCTTGAATTCGGTTCAGAGGTCGCTCGATACCGTCAAACATATTTCCCAACAGCCCCGGACCCAAGCGCACAGACAGAGGCCCTCCGCTGGAGACAATGGCCTCCTCCCGCATAAGACCTTCGGTTTCTTCGTAAACTTGAACCGTACCTTCGTCCCCGTGAATGGCGATGACTTCACCAATGAGCTTCTTTTTCCCCACTTGAACCATTTCCCGCATGGAAAAATCACCCATAGGCTTTCCGACGACGACGGGACCGTTGATCTTGATGATTTTCGCTTCTTTACTCATGGTCCATCTCCTCCCGGAACAGGCGGTAGAGCAACTTTCCGATGGCGTAGCGCTTATCCGCGATCAAGGTATGCAGATCGTAATTCAAACTATAGGTCCGCTCCATGTCGCTGATGGTGTGCCCGCCTATGCGGCTGTCGTCCAAGATTTCCCCGTGTAGAACGATGCCTTCTTTCTCCGCCATGGTCCGAAAGCGATCGAAATATTTGTCCATGTCCGATCGTACCATGGCAAAATAGTACTCTCCGGTAGGTAAGTCCTTGAAGGATTCCGCTACACGAGCGGCGAGGTCGTCGGCGTATTTATCCGTGCGGGTGTATTCCTCGGCGCGGGCGTGAATGGCCTCGATAAAATCCTTTTTCAGTTCGTTGATCTTCTTCAACTCCAATACGCGCTCGTTTTCCTTGGCTTTAGCGATCTTTTCGTTTCCGATGATTCGAGCCAAATTGGCGCGGCGCTGAACGATGTTGTCTTTTTCTTCGTGTAACTGTTTTTCTTTGCGCTCGATTAAGTTTTTCTTTTCCTGTTCCCAGGCTTCTTTGCGCTTTTCTAAATCCAATAGACGCCGCTTGTAAACGACGTTTTCGAACAATTCCAATTTGCTTTCGACTTGCAGCATTTTTTCACCTACTAATCCAGTTTGACCCCGATGGCCTCGCGCACGTATTTCATAATGAAATCACCCTCCGTGTAGCCCTCGCGTCCGGGCAATGTGCAGATAAAGGGGCTGCGCTTTTTCTCTTTGACGGCCAGAACCTTTTCTTCCAAGGCGCGAAAGTCCTTCTCATTTAAAAGGATCATGCCGATGGTTTTGTCTTCCAACACGGCGTCGAAGGCGCGATGGAGGGCTTCTTCGTCGGCACAAAATACACCTTCGAAACCGCTCATGCGGAGAGCGACGAGAAATTCGTCGTCGCGAGAGATGACCTTGGAGATCATTACAGTTTGCCCAGGATCATGATGGAAATGATCAAGCCGTAGATGGCGATCCCTTCGGCCAAACCGACAAAGATCAACGTCTTCCCTAAAATCGAGTCATCTTCACTTACAGCGCCCAAGGCGGCGGAACCTACGATCCCTACGGCGTAACCCGTACCGATGGTGGCAAGGCCCGTAGACAGGGCCGCGGCCAAAAGGCCCAAGCCGTTTACTTCCACAGAGCCGGTAGCTGCGTGAACGACGCCCGGTGCGAGAAGCACATAGGCGGCAAGAACCGTGGGAATAAAAGCGCACAAGTTGGTGCGCATAGCTTTTTTCAGTTTCACCCGGTCAGAGGATGTGCCCCGTTCCAATAGGACGAAGCCGGCGATAATCGTCGATAAGACGACGAGGGATGCTAAAAATAATATCTTCTCCATAATAAATCTCCTTCTCTATGCTTATTGTTTGTTCAAATTTAAATTGTCGGAGCGGAATTCCCGCCCGTTTCCGTCGTAGTAGCGGCTGAACAATTCGTAGTACTCGAGGCGCAAACCTTGAATAAAAACGATGAGCCCTTCCAGGCCGATGATCAATAGATTGCCCAAGATCAGGATCAAAAAGCCGCCTATGGTATGATTGACCATTTTACTCATGGTATGAAAGGCCATAAACAGCCCCACGTGGTTGATGGCAAAGGCGCCGACCCGAATAAAAGATACGATGCCCGATAAGGTAGAAATCAACAGCTCGATCATAGAGAAGGAGCTTTCGATAAAGTAGCCGCTCTTGCCCCCTTCGTAGTCCACGTCGGTCTTTTGAATTTTAGCCATTAGAGGCTTTTTAAAGATCATAAGGACGATGGACAGAACCAACACGCCGACAGCGACGGACATGGGAATAAAGGACACGACGCCCCCCACGTCCAAGATCATCACGAGGAGCATGGCGAAAACCAAAAAACCGAAGAGGCCGTGTTCACCGAAGAGGCCGCGAGCCATGTCCTTGTTTCGAATGGCATTGGCAAAGTTCATGCCGTAGGCCAAGACTAAGAGCACGATGCCGAAGCCGATAGCGGCCGCAAGCACTTGTTCGATGTTTTGAAAAGGCCTTAGCCACAGGGCGTCGATCAGTTCTTCGTTTCCGAAAACCGATCCGTACAAAAAGCCAAAGACTATCGACGATGCGCCCATGCGCATCAAAAGGCCGCCCATGTCTTTTTGCCATTTTTTCGATACGATCAGGCCTAGCAAAAAGAAAACCGCCCCTTGTCCCACGTCGCCGAACATGGCGCCGAAAAGGAGCATATACGTAATGCCGACGAAGATCGTTGGGTCGAGTTCATTATAATGGGGAATGCCGTACATACGAACCAAAAGTTCGAAGGGCTTAAAGAATTTTGGGTTGTTGAGTTTCGTCGGCGGAGTAATTCCCTTCGCTACGTCGTCTTCGCTTTGGGTGGTAAGGACCACGTCGGGAAATTTTTCCGTGCGACGACGAATCTCTTCGACGCCCTTTTCGTCGGTCCATCCCGTCATCAGGAAGTACTTATTGGCGATGGCCATTTGCTGTTTCGCTTCTTCGATACGGCCCAAAAAGAGCACGTGACCTAAAATTTCCCGCACCTTGTCACGGTCGTCCCGGTATAGAGTTTTTCGCTCGTCGTCCAGCTCGGATAGGCGAGTGTAAAGATTCGTTTCCTCTTTATTTAGCTCAATTAAGGTTTCCTTTGCCGTCCCTACGGCGTTTTCCATCACAGGCACGTCGATCCAGTGGAGGGACTTCAGAACCCGATCGATTTCTTCGGCCACTTCGTTGGGGTAGACGATCATGTACACTTCTTCATCTTCAAAAGAGCCCGTGTGCAGTACCAAGGCGAGAAGATTTTCGTAACTGTTTTTTAGACGCAGGCGCGCGGAATTTTCCAATCGGCCGAAACGGGCCGTAAAGTACTTCATATCCCGTATTTGGGTTAAATCTACGTCCACATTTTCGAACAAAGCCATGTTCTCCTTAAACATGGAGATGGCATCGAGCCGTTTATGAATGCGGTCATACTCTTCGCGCATGGGCTCGACCCGATCGATAAGAGCCTCGTAGCGTGCGTCCAAACCGTCGGCATCGTCGAACCCGTCGATCTTTAAATCCTTAATATGGAAGTAGTCTACCAATTTCTGCGCCTCTTGCGCACGCTGCCTAGCGTCCATATCCAGCGGAAAGGGCGCCAGGTTGTTTAAGTCGACAACCATGTCCACATTGTCTTCGAGAGAGTAAATCCTGCTGTTCTCCGTCAATTGGGTCATGGCATCGACCATATCCAGCACTTCGGAATCCAAAACCTCGTACAAAATGTTCCGCAGGTTCTCGACTCGACCGACGACGCTTAACATAACCATTTTCTCTACTGCCATACTTCACCTTCTTTCGTAGGAATCGTCAAAAGACTCCTGATTAAATCTTTTCCAAAGCCGAGCCGTAGCCCTTCCAAGGTGGTGGACACGTCTTTAATGGCGTTTTCCAACAAAATAGACAGGGCCACGATTCGACTCAGGCGTAATCCCGTCTGTTGATAATATTTGAAATACATGGCGGAAGCATCTCTCGCCGCCAAAATATCGGTCATATGATTGTCCCGTTTTTCTTCCTTAAAGAGAAAGGAGAAGGACGACGAACGCACCGAACGCACCAAGGCCTCCACATCGTCCGCGTGGATCCACGAATCCAACAGTTTCCGCGAAATGCTTCCGCCATGGATGGCAAAGTTTTCCATTTCGGACTTCATAATATCGTAAGTCTTCTTCCCCCGATAAATGTAGAGGATATTCAACAGATCCACGTGGCGGTTCAACATGGCCATGATCGCCGTCCGATCCTTTTTCGGAAGCGCCTTGGCCTCTTTCATCAGGCGCTCGTAGTAATTTCTGTCCAGTTCCATTTCGATGTAAAAGAGGATTCGGTTCCGAGAAACGTCCTTGTAGGCGGAGAGCATTCGACCGTAAGGCGTCGACTCTAAGGCCTTAAAGAGTTCCTCCGGATCGACTGTCTGATTCTTCGGCAAAAAATACGGGTTCAAGGCGAGGAGGCTGTTTCTTACAATGTCCACATTCTCCTCGTGATAGACCGCCCGAAAAATCCTCTTTAAATCTTGGATCTCGTAGCGATCCAACAGCGCGTTAAAAAAACTTCGGGCTTGCCCCTGTAAGTAGTAATGGAGGCTCTTTAAAGTATCGTAGAACTCTTTGCCCATTTTCACATTGACTTCCAATAGATGGGGATCCTCTGAAAACTCCAGACCCCAGCTTTGTTCCAAGATCGCCAGGCCGTCTTTGACATTTCCCGCCTCCAGTATCTTTAGGGGTACTTCCGGCTTAAGAAACCGCGCGTAGACGGCCACCGCTTTGGTGTTAACTGCAGCGTAACTCATACTTTCCTCCTACTAAATGTCCAGGAGTTGAAACGCTTTTTCCACCAATTCCGATTTATGGGCTTTATACACCGCATCCACCGTCTCCAGTTTCTTTCGATTGTTCTCTTTAATTTCCTCGATCACTTCCATGGCCTCGTTGTAAATCGTATCGTAACTTTCCTTTGCCGAGGTCTTCGACGCGTCCCGCTCGTTCACTTCCATTTCCGTGAAGTATTTTTGCAGATCGGCCTTTTCGTCGTCGATGGCTTTTTCCCTTGTTTGAACCATGGCGTCGGTTCGCTCATCCAATTCAATGACGCTTCGAATTAAGTGTTCCAACGTACTCCCCTTTCCAATTTTATTTCGGTAAATCCTCACTGGAAGATTTACAGTTACAGTTATTGTAACATTTGTTCTAAGGTAAAGCAAAAAATCACAACTGTCGAATCTACACTTTTTTCAGACTTCCTCCGTCTAAATTATGAAAAAAATCGCAAAAGAAATCAAAAACCGATTTTAAAGGAATGCTGCCGGAAAAATCTAAGAAAAAAAGTCATTTTTTACACCAAATCAAACGAAAATGCAAGAAAACCACCCTGTCTTCGGAAAGTCCTTTCTTTTTTCAACGCTCAAAGAGAAAAAACAAGGGTTTTTTTGCAAATTTTATCAATTTCCCGGTGGAAATTCGCCGGTTTTTTGGTATAATCACATTGAACTATTTGTTTTGATTAAAGGAGGTGCATAACGTGCACATCAATCGCTTTACCGGTGATTCCATCGACACATACATTCTGTCCCTACTTAACGAAAACAGTCGCATGTCTCTGTCGGACATCGCAAAAAAAGTCAGCCTATCCGTATCGGCTACGCGCAATCGGATCCACCGCTTGGAAGATGCGGGCGTCATCGCCGGCTACACCATCCTTCTCGGAGGAGAAGAGGACGACTCTTATATTCATTCCTTCTGTCTCATCGACATTTCCGAAGAGGACAATACCTTGGAAGAGTTTATTAACTACATTCAATCCTCGGATCAAGTGACCGATTGTTGGAAACTCATGGGGGAATACCAATTTTTAATTCGCATTAAATCCACTTCCTCGAAGGCTTTGGACGACTTTTTGATGCACTTGCGAGAATCCATCAGCATCAAACGAACCAACACCATTGGGGCCCTAAATCAAGTGAAGGGCAAAGACTTACGAGAACATAACGCCATGCGAATTCACGAAAAGTAAAGCGGGCGCTTCGGCGCTCGTTTTTTATTACAAACAAAAGACCTCGAAAGTTGGATTTTCATCTCCGACCTTCGAGGTCTTTTGTTGATTTTCTACTCTCCGATGCGCGCAAAAAACGTGGCTTTATCCAGTCGCTTCACCAATTCCCCCCGGTCCATTTCCTTGGTGTAGGTGAAGCCCTCCTCCACCGTGTCCACGAAGTCGCCTTTCATTTCCTTGGCCACGAGGTAGCGGCCGTGAATGGGTTTTAATTCCACGTCCCCTCGCCTCAAGAGCGGCAAAACGCTTTGGGTAGCCACGGAAACGAGATCGGCGACCACGGCGTTTCCCGTAGGCTCTTTTCCTGCGCCGGGACCCGTAAAGGCCAAGTCACCGACCCAGCTTCCCTTTACATTGACTTGATTG
Source organism: Bacillota bacterium (assembly GCA_023393815.1). Lineage (GTDB taxonomy): Bacteria > Bacillota > Clostridia > Tissierellales > Peptoniphilaceae > Aedoeadaptatus. Next base: position 21,117 of record JAEXBU010000084.1, read on the forward strand.
ATGGCATCGGGAAGAATGGCCAAGCTGTCGTCTCCGGGAAGAATCACCGGTTCCACCACCGCTTCGATGCCGCCGTCGACCACTTTCGCCGAGGCCACAAGTTTCGCTTTTTTGTTTCGATCACTCAAAAAGCGCACGACTTTTTGATCGATTTGAGCGATGCCTCGGGTGGGAATCGCGTCGCCATCGACGTGGCCGTAGGCCATTTCGATTAACAGGTGCAGCTTGCGTCGGGTATCGTAGCCTTCCACGTCGTCGGTGGGGTCTTGTTCGGCATAGCCCAGCTTTTGACACAACACCAAGGTGTCTTTGTAATCGGCTCCGTCTTTAAACATAGCATTCAACAGATAGTTGCAAGTGCCGTTTAAAATCCCCTTCACGTCCAAAATGGCGTTTTGAAGGCACAGCCCTCGCAGAGGCGTTAAAACGGGAATTCCGCCGCCCACGGCCGCTTCAAACAAAAAAGGTGCGCCGGTCTTTTCGGACAGCTCTACCAGCTCTTGGTAGTGGGCGCTGACGCAGGCTTTGTTGGCGGTAACCACGCCAACACCTTTTTCCAGGGCGCGACGCATATAGTCGTAGGCCATATCCATGGCGCCCGTAGCTTCGGCGATGCAGTCCACATTTTCCAGAACTTGATCGTAGTCTTTCGCCGTAACTACGGGCTCATCGATTTCCAGTTCCAAGGTGTTTCTGCTGCGATCTGAGGCCACCACATAGGCGATTTCCATAGGCCCCACGGTCTTTTCGAACAGGTCTTGTCGATCCTTTAAAATAGCGTAAGCGCCGCGACCGACGGTGCCGAATCCAATCAATGCCAGTTTCATAGTTTCCCCTTTCCTTCCTCTCATTCTGAATTGACTATACTAGAGTTATTTTGCTATAGTCAAGGAAAACATTGCTCAATCAGAAAGAAGGTTTACCATGACGATCTATCGTACAGCTATTTTAGGCGCAACAGGCTTGGTCGGCCAAACCATGCGCAGTATCTTAGAAGAAAAAAATCTCCCCCTGGATTTATCGATGTTCGCATCGAAAAACAGTGCGGGAAAAACCTTCACCTTTCGGGGCGAAGAACACGTGGTGGAAGAGTTGACGGAAGAGGCCTTGCAGAAAGGCCGGTTCGACTACGTCTTAAGCGCCTTGGACGGCGATTTGGCCGCGCGCTTTTGTCCCGTAGCCGCCGAAGCGGGCAGTATCGTCATCGACAACAGTTCCCACTTCCGCATGGACAAGGACATTCCCCTCGTCGTGCCGGAAATCAACCCCGAAGATATTCGAGACGACGCGGGCATTATCGCCAACCCGAACTGCTCCACCATTCAATCCGTCGTCGCCTTAAAGCCGGTGGAAGACCTGTTCAAGATTAAGCGCATCGTCTACACCACGTTCCAAGCTGTAAGCGGATCCGGCGTCCGCGGCATCGCCGATCTAGAACGGGGCGTCGAAGGGAAGGAACCCGAATTCTATCCCTACCCTATCGCCTTCAACTGCCTTCCCCACATCGACGACTTTTTGGAAGACGGCTACACGAAGGAAGAAATGAAGATGGTGAACGAATCCAGAAAGATTCTTCACCGCCCGGATTTGGCCGTTACCGCCACCGCCGTGCGCGTACCCGTCAAAGGCGCTCACGCCATTTCCATTAACGCGACCTGCGAAAACCCGGTGGAACTCGACAAACTGCGCGCCGCTTACGAAGCCATGGACGGCGTCATTCTTCAAGACGACGTAAAAAATCGTATCTACCCCTTGCAAATTTACGCCGAAGGCAAAGACGAGGTCTTCGTGGGACGCATTCGCAAAGACGATTCCTTCGAAAACAGCTTGAACCTGTGGGTTGTGGCAGACAATATTCGCAAGGGTGCCGCCTTGAACGCCGTTCAAATTTTAGAAAAACACGTAAACGCACGGGTATGAAAGTTTCTATTATACAGGCCCCTATCGGCCCTATGCTCCCGGAAGTGAACTGCAAAACGATTTTCCGTGCCATGGAAGACGCATTAAACGATACCCCCGATGTCCTCGTCTTGCCGGAAATGTGGAACACGGGTTTTTACCCGGACAAGTTTTCACCAGAAGACGATTATAAAGAAAAGGCACTGCGCCAAGATTTGTCGGCTTTTGCCAAGGAACACGCCGTGAACCTCGTAGCGGGGAGCCTCACCGTATGGGACGACGGCGCTCGCCGCAACCGCGCCTTTCTCTACGACCGCAAAGGCAGCCTTCTGGGCACCTACGACAAGACCCACCTGTTTCCCGTAGGAGCGGAAAAAGCCTGCTTTTCCCCCGGGAAAGAGAATTTGTCTTTTACACTGGATGAGACGCCCTGCGGCATCATCACCTGTTTTGAACTGCGCATCCCCGAATGGGTACGCCTCGCCGTTATGGGCCGGGCCAAAGTACTCTTCGTGCCCATGGCCTGGGGTCTCTCCCGCATTCCTCATATGCACTTATTTGCCCGAGCGCGCGCCGTGGAAAACCAATGCTTTGTGGTAGCAGTAAACTGCACCAAGCTCGACGACTACCCGGCCATGGGCGGCGGGGGCAGCTGCATCTATAGCCCGACGGGAGAAGAAATCCTTATGACGGGCACCGAAGCCTGCCTGCACACGGTGGATCTGGATCTTGACCAAGTGGACGAAGCGAAGGATTACTTCGATCTGTTTCACGAACGCCGGCCGGATTTATATGGAAAGCTGGTGAAGTAGGCCATGCTCGTTGAAGAAATAAAGGCTGCCGCCCGAAAGGCGAAGACGCATTACCGTCACCTCCACGCCCACCCGGAGTTAAGCGGCAGAGAATTACAGACCGCACGCTACCTTCAAGATGTGTTAAAGTCCCTTTCCATCAATCCCGTCAACTATTCCAACGGCGGCTTTCACGGGGACATTTCGGGCAAAGACGCCGGCCCCACGGTGGCTTTGCGGGCGGACATGGACGCATTGCCGATAACGGAAGCCACGGGCCTTTCCTTTTCCTCGGAAAATCCGGGCGTCATGCACGCCTGCGGCCACGATATGCACATGGCCATTCTCTTGGGCACGGCCGAGTACTTCTCTACACATCGAGACTTTGACGGAACCCTTCGCCTCATCTTTCAGCCCAACGAGGAAAAAGACGGCGGTGCCGAGATCATGGTCCACGAAGGCGTCATGGCGGGCGTGAATGCCTGCATGGGTCTGCACGTGTCTCCCGATTTGAACGTAGGCACTATCGGCGTGCGCCCGGGCTTTATGTACGCCGGCGTGGAAGATTTTAAGATCACCCTGACGGGCAAGGGAGGCCATGCCGCCAATCCCGAATTGTGCGTGGATCCCATCGTCTGCGGCGGCCACGTGATCGTAGCTCTTCAAACGATCGTCGCCCGCCGCTTCTCCCCCTTTACGCCGTCGGTAGTAACCATTGGATCCGTCCACGGGGGCAATAAGCACAATATCATCCCCGATGCCATGGTCTTGGAAGGTACCCTTCGCTCCGATACCCTCGAAAACCGCGATCGACTGCGCCGCCTGCTTACAGACATCGCCACCGACACGGCCAAGGCCCACGGCTGCATCTGCAAAGTGGAAATCATCAAAGGCTACATTCCCCTGATCAACGACGAGAGGGCCACAGACATCGTCGCTCACGCCATCCAAGAGGTACTAGGCGATGCGTCCGTCTCTACCCTACCCACTCCCACCATGGGCGCGGAAGACTTCGCTTATTATCTCGAAAAGGCACCGGGAACTTTTCTGAATCTCGGCGTAAAAAAACCGGGCGACGAGCACCACGCCATTCATACGGCTCAATTTTTTCCGGAAGAGGACGCTCTCTTCTACGGAATCTGCGCCGAAGTGGCCTCGACCCTCGCCTTTCTCAGGCAATAAAAGACCCTCGACTCTTCTCGTCGAGGGTCTTTTAACTTAGGGCGTAGAAGTTCAAAAAGCCCACGTAATGCACCACGGAGCCCGCCAGCACGAAAAGGTGCCAAATGGCGTGGTTAAACTTTACACTCTTCTTGGCGTAAAAGATCACGCCCACGGAATATACGACGCCCCCTAAGACCAGGGGCAAGAGGAAACGCCCATCTGTCGTTTCTACAATGGGCTTTATCAAGAGGACGGCAAACCAACCGAGGAGCAAATAGAGAAACAAGGACAGCTTCTTTGTCCGATTAAAGGCTCCGGCGGTGAGGACTTTAAAGACGACTCCTGCCAAGGCAACGCTCCATACCGCCACAATGGTAACGACCCGAAGCCAGCCGGAAAAACTCAAAAGGGCGATGGGCATATAACTTGCGGCGATAAATACAAAGATGGCCGCGTGGTCGAAGATGCGCAAAACTCCCTTGGCTTTGGACAGGGGCACGGTATGGTAGATGGCCGAAGCCAGATACATGAAGATAAAGCAGCCTCCGTAAATAGAAAAGGCGACGATTTCAGGCGTCGAGTGGTTTCTTACGCCGAACAGAACCGACACCACAAGCCCCGCAATGCCCAAAAGGACACCGAACCAATGGGTAAGGGCGTTGACGCACTCTTCCGCCTTAGAATAACGCACGGTTTCTAAAATTTTTTCGACCATAAAACCCTTCTCCTCTCTTTTTTCTGAAACTATTATAGCATGAAAAAGGCTGCAAAGAATAAAAATAAAAGTTCATAGCCGCCAATGGGAATAGTTTTTTCTTTTCCGGCCTATTTACATGCTTTTTCCCACCAATTGACCCTCCGCGCCACGGCCTACTGCCACATTGACTTTCCACTATGTACGATATACAATGAACGTATAAAACGTTCCCACGCAATTTTTATGTGATGAAAGGAGTTCTTAATGCCTAAATTTGCACGAAGAATGGACAATCTGAAAGCTTCCGAAATCCGTGAGCTTCTCGCTTTAACGGCGGATCCGAGCATTATCTCTTTCGCCGGTGGCCTTCCCGCAGCGGAATTATTCCCCATCGACAAATGGATCGACGCATCCAACAAAGTCATGACAGAAAACGGTGCCGTCGCCCTTCAATACGGTCAAACCGACGGTTTCGAACGTCTGAGAGAACACTGCATTACTCGCATGAACAAAGTCGGCGTCAAAAACGTAACGGCGGACGACATCCAAATCCTCTCCGGCTCGCAACAAGGTTTGGACTTTATGGCCAGAATTTTTATTGATCCAGGCGATTACATCGTCGTCGAAAGTCCTACTTACTTGGGTGCACTGAACGCCTTTAAAACCTACGAACCGAAGTTCCTCCAAATCCCCTTGGACGAAGAGGGCATGGTTATGGAAGATTTGGAAAAACAATTAAAAGAACATGACAACGTAAAGTTTATCTACGTCATCTCCGACTTCCAAAACCCCTCCGGAAAAACCTGGACTTTGGAACGTCGCAAACGCTTAATCGAATTGGCCAATAAATACGACGTTATGATCCTCGAAGACAACCCCTATGGCGAACTACGTTTCGAAGGCGACATTCAACCGTCCCTCCGCAGCTTGGACACCGAAGACCGCGTTATCTTCATGGGCACCTTCTCCAAGGTCTTCAGCCCCGGCATCCGCGTCGGTTGGTTTAACGCATCGAAGGAAGTTTTGGAAAAGTTCAACTTGGTTAAACAAGGGGCCGACCTGCAAACTTCGACCACAACCCAAATGATCTTATCTCAATTCCTCGACGACAACGACTTGGAAGCCCACATTCAAAAGATCATCGACGTCTACAGCAAACGCAAGGACGTCATGGTCGACGCTATGAAAAAATACTTCCCCGAAGAAGTTTCCTTCACCAACCCTGAAGGCGGCCTCTTCCTGTGGGTAACTCTCCCCAAAGAATTGAATGCTCGCGACGTCGCCGTCAAAGCCATCGAAAAGAAAGTGGCCTTCGTACCCGGTGGCGCGTTCTATCCTGAAGATCCGGAAGAAAACCACTTCCGCTTGAACTACAGCTGCATGCCTGAAGATAAAATTGAAGAAGGCATCAAACGCTTAGGCGACGTATTAAAAGAAGCCGTTAAATAAGCAAATAACACAAAAGCTGCCGATTTCCCTCGGCAGCTTTTTTATTGCTCGAATGATGCATGCAATTCGCGTTCCACAAAAAAGCCTCCCTCTCGGGAGACTTTTTTATTCTCGGCGATTACAGTTGTTCGCTCAGTTCTCTTTCTTTCTTAATCAACGCTTCCAGCTTCGGTACGATGGCGTTTAAGTCGCCGACGACGCCGAGATCGGCTACGTCGAAAATCGGTGCGCCTTCATCTTTGTTTACGGCGATGATCAGGTCGGAATCTTCCATCCCCGCCAAGTGTTGGATGGCGCCGGAGATACCTAATGCCAGGTAAAGTTCAGGACGCACGGTCTTACCGGTTTGTCCGACTTGTTGGGATTTTTCGATCCAGCCGGAATCGACGGCAGCTCTGGAGGAAGAAATTTCTGCGCCCAACTCTTCCGCCAAACCGGCCAAGGCGTCGAAACCTTCGGGACCGCCGATGCCGCGACCGCCGGAAACGAGGATGTTGGCTTCGGTAATATCTTTTTTCTTGTTTTCAATCTTTAAGACTTCTTTTAAGCGTACCTTCGGTTCGGCGTGGCTAAATTCGAATTTGTCTTCGATGATTTCTCCGCCTTCTTTTTCCACTTCGACGCTGGGCATAACGCCGGGACGTACGGTTGCCATTTGCGGACGGAAGTCTTCGCAGACGATGGTTGCCATTAAGTTACCGCCGAATGCGGGACGAGTCATGCGAAGAAGTTTGCTTTCCGGGTCGATTTCCAACTTCGTACAGTCGGCAGTGAGACCGGTGTGTACGCGAGCCGCCAGGTTCGGTGCTAAGTCGCGACCGATGGAAGTGGCGCCGAAGAGCACGATTTCCGGTTCGTATTTCTTGATGATTCCGTAAACCATATCGGCGTAGTCTTCGCTCAAGTATTCTTTTAAGCGGGGATCTTCCACGACGACGACTTTGTCGGCACCGTGGCGGAAGAGGATGTCCGCTTCTTTTTTGACGTTTTCGCCGACGAGCATCCCGACGACTTCTTGACCTAAATCGTCGGCCAATTCCCGCGCTTTTCCGAGAAGTTCGATACCGACTTTTTCGAGTTTGTTATCTCTTTGTTCGACAAATACATATATATCTTTACTCATGTGGTTCTCCTCCTTAAATGATGTATTTTTCTTTAAGTTTCGCGAGAATAGCTTGTGCCGCTTCGTCTGCGGATAAGTTCGTAAGCACTTCGCCTGCTGCCTTACCTTGTTTCGGGAAGGATTGTTTTACACGGGTCGGAGAACCTTTTAAGCCGATGTTGGACAGGTCGAGTTTGTCTTCGATGTCTTTTAAACCCCAAACGGTGATGGGTTTTTCTTGTGCTTCGTAAATGCCGCGAATGGTCATATAACGGGGAGAGGCACATTCGGCCAAGGTGGTGATGAGTACCGGCATATCCGCTTCCAAGATGTGGTAGCGGTCTTCAAATTGACGTTTTACAATCACCTTTCCGTCTTCCACTTTGACATCTTCCGCATAGGAGATGGCGGGAATTTCGAGGTGACGTGCGATTTGAGGACCGACTTGTGCCGTATCCCCGTCGATTGCTTGACGACCGGCAATGACTAAATCGTAGTCGATGTGTTCGATGGCTGCGGTAATGGTGCAGGATGTTGCCCAAGTGTCGGCACCGCCGAATGCGCGGTCACTTACTAAGATGGCTTCGTCTGCGCCCATGGCCAGGGCTTCGCGAAGGGCGTATTCCGCTTGGTTCGGACCCATGGAAAGGGCGTAAACCTTGACGTTTTCCGGATCTTGGTCTTTGATGCGAAGAGCCACTTCCAAACCGGACAAGTCGTCCGGGTTGATGATGCTGGGGACGCCTTCGCGGATCAAGGTGTTAGTTTTGGGATCCAAACGCACTTCCGTCGTATCCGGTACTTGTTTAATACATACCACTATATTCATGATAACCTCCTGTATACTCTCTTATTTCAAAAGTTGGCTGCCGATAACGATCAGTTGTACTTCGCTGGTTCCTTCGTAAATCGACGTAATGCGGGCGTCTCTGTAAAGACGTTCGATCTTGTAGTCTTTGATGTAGCCGTAGCCGCCGTGTACCTGGAGGGCGTCGTAGACGATTTCGTTGCAAGTTTCGGAGCAGAAGTATTTCGCCATGGAGCAAAGCTTGGATGCGTCTTCGCCGCGATCTTTGGCTGCTGCCGCTTCGTAAACGAGAAGTTTTGCAGCTTCTAATTTCGCGGCCATGCGGGCGATTTTAAAGCTGATGCCTTGGAATTTTGCGATGGGACGACCGAATTGAACCCGTTCTTTGGCGAACTTAATGGCTTCGTCCAAAGCGGCTTCCGCGATACCGATGGATTGGGCGGCGATACCGATACGGCCGACGTCCAAAGTCTTCATCGCGTTTATGAAGCCTTTACCTTCTTTGCCGAGCATATTTTCTTTCGGTACGCGGACGTTTTCCAAAACGATGTCCGAGGTGGGGCATCCGATGATACCCATCTTTTCTTCGGGCTTACCGAAGGAAACGCCTTCGCTCTTTAAATCCACGATAAAGGCGCTGATGCCTGCGTTTCCTTTGGCTGTAAGATCGGTCTTGGCGTAGATAATGCTGTAATCCGCAATGGGTGCGCCGGTAATAAAGGTCTTGCGGCCGTTCAATACCCATTCGTCTCCGTCTAAGACGGCGTTGGTTTTCGTGCCGCCGGCGTCAGAGCCTGCGCCCGGTTCCGTTAAGCCGAAGCAAAACATTAATTCGCCTGTAGCGATTTTACTTAAGTACTTTTCTTTTTGTTCCGGAGTACCGCTTAATTGAATCGGTGCGCCACAAAGGGAGTTCGGGCTGGAAACAAAGACCGATGCCACGGCGCTGCGCTTTGCGATTTCTTCCATGACGATTACATACGCTACGTGGTCGCCTCCGGCGCCGTTTAATTCCTTGGGAACTTTAATGCCGAAAAATCCGGCTTCACCCATTTTGCGTACGACGTCCAGATCCAAACAACCGGTTTCTTCGGCTGCGTCCAAGACATCATCGGTTAACTCTTGTTCGGCGAATTTGGCTGCCAGATCCCGAATCAGTTTGTGCTGTTGCGTAAATTCCATGTTTTCCTCCTAAAATTTCTCTGTACGTAAACGTACGTCCTGCGGTCTGTCGATGGTTGGAATGACGTTTTCCCGAAATCCAAATTTTTTTAAATTTTTATTCGATAAACCGCGCCGATTACCAACTTAATAAGATTTGGTCACAGGGAAGGAAATGAAAACCTTCTTGTATACCAGTATACCGCATAATCTTATACTTAACAAGAAAAAAAGCAAATTTCCGAGCTTTGTTTCCAACGCTCAGATTTGCTTTTTTTCAAGGATTTACCCTATGCCATTAAATTTAACGATAGTATTTATCCATCATTTCTTTGAAAATGGGCAAGGATTTTTCGCAAGTTTCCGTATCGACACAATAGCTCAAACGCATAAAGGCTTTAGAGCCGAAGCCCGTGCCGGGAACGACGAGCATGTCGTATTCTTTTGCGCGATCGGAGAAGGTTTCGCTGTCTTCGTCCGGCGATTTAACAAACAGGTAGAATGCGCCGGCCGGCTTTGCGACGACGTAGCCCATTTCGGTCAAACCGTCGAAGAGCAGGTCTCTATTTTTCTTGTAAACTTCTACGTCCGGTTCGACGTCGATGCAACGTTCAATAACCTTTTGCATTAAGGTCGGCGCGCAGACGTAGCCTAAGGCGCGGCCTGCACCGGCGATGGCGGGCATGAGGTTTTTATCTTCCACCTTGTTAGGAACGAGGATGTAGCCGATCCGTTCACCGGGCAAAGACAAAGATTTCGACCAGCTGTAGCATACGACGGCGTTGTCGTAAATGTTCGGTACCCAAGCGACTTCGGCATCGTCGACGAGGACGAGTTCGCGATAAGGTTCGTCGCTTATGATGTAGATGGCGCGTCCGAATTCTTTGCTCTTCTTTTCGAGCATGGCTGCCAAGGCTTCTAAGTCTTCCTTCGAGTAGATAACGCCGGCCGGGTTGTTCGGGGTATTGATCAGGACGGCACGGGTATTCTTGTTAATGACTTTTTCCACGTCTTCGGCGTGAAGTTGCATATCTTCGCGAGGTTCGACGAGAACCATTTTCCCGCCTTGTTGTTCAATAAAGACGGTGTATTCCGGGAAGAAGGGGGCGAGGACGACCACTTCATCGGAGGGTTCTTCGATTAAAGCGCCTAAAGCGATGCTCAAGGAAGCGGCGGCGCCACAGGTCATGTAGAAGTTGTTGGCGTCGTAGTCGGTGCCGTAGCGTTTGTTTAAGTTGTCGGCGATGGCCTTTCTCGTGGATTCAAAACCGTTGCCCGGAGAATAGCTGTGAACCGCTTGGGGCATTTCATTTTGAACGATATCTAAGATCGCATCTTTTACTTCTTTCGGTGCGGGAACGCTCGGGTTACCGATGGAGAAGTTCAGGACGTTTTCCGGTCCGACAATTTTTGCACGTTCGGCTCCAAAATCGGCCAATTCGCGAATAACGGATTTTTGCGTGCCGAGAGCGGTCATTTTCTTATTTGCCATGTTAAAACTCCTTTTGTTTATAAATAGTGGACAGTGAAATTATGCGTTTTCTTCCAGGGCTTTCCGCTTTTCTTCGCGGATCGCTTGTTCGCGGTATACATCTTCTCTTGTACCGCCGAATCCTGCGAACTTCCCTAAGAGACCGCCGATAATGGCGCAGATGGCCGCGGGAACGATCCATTCAAAGGCAAAGTTGGCCAAAGGCAAGGTGTTGATCTTTTCGACCAAGCCGCTTAGGGCATTGCCGCCACTCATTTGAGAGAACAAGTTGATGGCTTCGATGATGCCGATGACGCCGGCACCGATAACGCCGCCAATAAATACGCCGTTGTATTTGATTTGGAAATCAAAGATCGACAAGAGAATTAAGCAAATAACGATTGGGAAGACGGCCGTGAGTACGGGGACGGCGATTTTAATAATACCTTCTACGCCGATCAGGGAGATGGCGAATGCAATCACGGTTGCGACAGTAACGACGTGTTTGTATTTCAATTTTCCGTCGGTTACGTCATTAAAGAAGTTGCCGCAGGTGGAAATCAGACCCGTGGAGGTAGTCAAGCAGGCAAGTGCAACGCCGAGACCTAAGATAAATTTCCCTACGCCGCCTAATAAGGTTTCCACTGTGCCCAATAAGATAGCGGTACGATCCATGTCTCCGGTGAACATGGAGCTGACGGTACTTCCTACATAGGTAAGAGAACCGTACACTAAGGCCAAACAGATAAAAGCGATGATCCCGATTTGAACACTCGCCTTAACTTGGCTCTTGTCGTCGGTGTAACCCCGACGGATCAGGTCGGTTAAGACGATCCCACTCATCAGGGATGCGCCCAAGGCGTCCATGGTTTGGTAGCCTTCTTTAAAGCTCATTTTGAAGAGTTCGGGGGTATCGGTTGCGACGGCGGCTGCCGGCGGGTTTGCAATGGCCACGGCGGTAATAATCGCAAGAACAATTAGCAGAGCCGGTGTAAGGAATTGGCCAATGTAGTCCAAAACTTTCCCCGGGTTCAATACCAGGTACAGGGTTAAACCGAAGAATACGACGGCGGTAACGATCGGCGGTACGCTGGGAAGGTTCGGTGCGACGAACATTTCGTGGGTCGTGGCGCCGGTTCTGGGAACGGCGAAGAAGGGCCCGATGATCAAAATACAGATCGCCGAGATAACGGCCGAGAATTTCCATCCAACGCGCTTACCCAAGTCGATGGCCCGTCCGCCGAGGCGAGCGGTAACGAGAACGCCTAAAACGGGAAGAACCGGGTCGGAGAGTAAGAAACCAATGGCTGCGGTGAACCAGCGGTCCCCGGAGATAACGCCTAAATACGGCGGAAAGATCATGTTCCCTGCGCCGAAGAAAATGGCGAATAGGGCAAAACCACAAACGATGACATCTTTTCTTTTAATTTCCATAAGCACTCCTTAGCCCCTTCGGGCTTCTGTGTTTGCAGCCTGTCTGGATGATTACAGACCGTTTACGATGTTGATCGGTTTTTCGCCGTCGGCAATTCTTTGCATATTGTCATAGGACCATTGGCTCATACGCATGAAAGAATCGTCGGTGGTACCGGCAATGTGCGGCGAAATGGAAAACCGTGCCAAGCCGGTTTCATTTAAGTGGAATAGGGGGTCGTCGTCCTTCGGCGGTTCCGGTGCGATAACGTCGATGGCGGCATAGATCTTTCCTGCATTCAATGCTTCCGCTACGTCGGCATTGTTCATCAAATCGCCCCGAGCGACGTTCAGGATGATCGCGTCTTGTTTCATCTTTGCGATGGCATCCTTGTTGATCATGCCGCGGGTAGAATCGAGTACGGGAACGTGGTAGGAAATAATGTCACATTTTTCGTAGATTTCGTCGAGGGTTGCGTAGTCGATGCCGTATTCTTTTTCGAAATCTTCTTGACGGAAGACGTCATAGTAATACATCTTGCATCCGAAGGGTTCTAAAAGTTTTACGACTTCGTGTCCGATGGCGCCGAGACCGACGAGACCGACGACGCGGGAACCCATTTCTGTTTGTCCTTTTTCGGTAAATTCTTTGTAGCTTTCTTTAAAGCCTTCTGCGCCTTCTAATTTGATCTTCATGTCCGCTTGGGGCATTCTGCGAAGGCTGGTGAGTATATGTGCCAGGGCGAGTTCGGCGACGGGGCGCGCGTTCACACCGCGGTTGTTGCATACGTAAATGCCTTTTTCTTTGGCGGCTTCCAAGTCAATTTTGTCGAAACCGACGCCTAAGGATTGGATTAACTTGCAATTGTCTAATTGGTCGATAACTTCCTTACGAATGTAGTCTACGGGACCGCAATGGATGACGTCCGCATCTTTGCATTGTTCGACTAATTCTTCGTCGGAGCAGGGGTAGTTAATGTACTTATAGTCCCATTCCTCCGGTCTTTTTACGCCGAATTTCTCGACATAGTTCTTGTTACAGGTACTTCTGATCTTGAGCATTCTTTCCTCCTTTTAAATCGGGTGTGAAATAGTTTTCCTACCGTTCAGCCGAACCCCCCTTCCGGGGGTTGGTTGAACATTTATATACACGGGGCACCGGTATATAGCTTAAATCATGTCCGCGAATGCTTGAAGCGCCGTCTTCGCTTGCTCAAAGCTGACCATTTGTTGATCCACTTCGATCATGTTCAAGGGGATGTTCGCTTTTTCCAAGTCTTTGCGAATAATCGGATAATCGAACTCGTCGGTGTCGCTGAACTTGGTCAGGAGGTAGACGACGCCGTCTGCGCCCTTTTCTTTGACTTTGTCCGCGATAATGGATCCTCTGAGTTTCTTTTCGTCGAAAACGAAGGCGTTCCCTTCGATGCGGGAGAATACTTCGGCCAAGGCGCGAACCGGATTTTCAGTTCCTTCTTCGGCCATGGTTTCGTATTGCGTGGATTCGTGCAAAACATTGTTGTCCACGATGCCTAAGTTGAATTCTTCAAAGATTTTTAAGATGTCTTCCGAGTCGGCGATAATGCCGGTGGTGACGATCTTCTTGCCTTTGAATTCTTCTTCGGGAAGAGCCTTTAAGGCTTCGTTAATGGCCTTGACTTTTTCCAGGTATTCTTCCTTGGAATAGACGTAGGCGCTGGCAAAGACGCGGTTACGCAACAGGGGCGTGACGGTGTTTAAATGCTTTGCCACCAAATCGTTAAATTCGAGCATCGCTTTTCTATGTTCGTTGTAAAGAACGATGGCTTCTTCGATTTTTTCGTCGGCAATTTTTTCGCCGGAGATTTTTTCCAGCGCTTCTTTGAAGTGCAGGAATTGTTTTTCGTTAAAGTCGACACCGGCTTTGATCTTACGATTTTGGCCGTAGGGAATATAAATCATCGGTACGTCGACGGCGCGTTTCCAGTTTTGGCTAAATCCCTTAAGGCCGTCGCTTAAGTTGGTGATAACCATGGCGGACAACTTGTCCAGCTTGCCTTCCAAGCCCAGGTCCATGGTACGCAGGATAATCGAGGCGTAGAATGCAGGAAAGTATTCTTTTGCTTCTACTACTTCTCCTTTGGCGCCCCAAATGGTGATGGGCACCATGCCGGCCGCGTGGATGATTTCTTCCGGAACGACGCCCGGCGCGGAAATCCCGATTACTTTCTTTCCTTCGTCTACGTAACGATCGATCCCTTTCAGGGCATCAATTTCCAGGGATTGAATTAAGTCTACCACGCTCATCCTTATGCCTCCTTCGATTTATTTTTCTTGTTCGCTTCCATAACTTCAATTAAGCCTTGGACACGGGTGTCGTATTGTGCTTCGGAGAAGTTTCTCGGGTCCGCTTGGTCCCCATCGAAGGTAGCCGTGGGAAGGCCGGTTTTTTCTCTGAAGTCTCTTTCCATTTCGTAGGAAATCGCACTCCATTGTTTGCAAGAACGGTTAATGTGAACGAGCATTCCGTCGACATTGTTTTCTTCGGCGAGTTTCAGACGCATATCCAAGGAACGTTCGTAGCTAATGGCATTGGGAGTTCCGCAGTACGCTTGCATCAATTCGTTGGTGTTGCCGTACACGTAACCGAATGCGTCCGCATAAACGGTCCCGACCACGTTGACGCCCGCCCCTTGAAGAGCCTTGTAGGTGTGACGCAGGTGCGGCCAGCAAGCAATGCCTTCAAAAATAATGCGGTATTTTTCTTCGCCCTTGAATCCGGAGACGCCGTCTTTGACTTTTTGGTCGAATTCTTCCGCCAAACGTTCGAATGCAATGGCCGATTCCAATTTCCCTCTGGCACATACGGCAGCGGCCATGTGGTTGAAGATATCGAAACCGCTGAATGGCGCGGGAGTATATTTGGAATAAGAAGTTGCATCGAGCCATGCGCGTCCGGTTCTGGAGGAGATTTCCATAACTTCCTCGAACTTTTCTTGATCCCATTTTTTCCCGGAGATTTCTTCCAGTTGTTTAATGGCGACGTCGAATTGGCCTTTTAAATATTCCACGCGATCTTCTCCCGCATCGTATTCGTTGTTGTAGGGGACGTCGATCATGATAAAGGGAATATCTAACTCTCTGGCCAGGTTTTCGTACCATTTGATCATGCAGTTGCAAATGTTGTTGCAGCAAGCGACGAAGTCCGGTTGCGGCATATTCAATTCAGGAATATCCGTTTCATCGGTGTAGGCCATGGAAATCCGCGCGTAGGCACAGATATCGTTGGAATAGCCTTCGTCTTCGGCCACGTTGCACATGCGTTCCCCGCCGCCTTTGGCTGCGACAGCCGCCGCGTGGTTTTCCGGATAAACGACCTTAATATCCAAGGTTTCCAGGATTTCTTGGGGGAAGTTCGACGCACACCAACCCACCGGTTCGCCGGCGGCCTTGGCTTCCGCTGCTTCCTTGTAGCCCTTGCCGGCGATCTTTGCGATCATTTTGGCCGGAGGTACGTCCTTGTACTCTTCTCTGATTTGTGCTTCTCTTTCTTTTAACGATTCTTTAGACATACTCCATCCTTCCTTGTTACTTCTCTTGACAGGCTTCATAGGCGTAGAGGGCGGCGCCAAACGCACCGGCCAATTGCGAGTCCTCTGAAACTTTAATTTCAGAGCCCAATTCCTCTTCCAATGCGCGCACAATGCCCGGATTTTTGGAAACCCCTCCGGTCATGACTACGGGCTCTTTCAGGCCCACTCGCCGAGCAAGGCCGGCGACTTTCGTCGCGACAGAGGCGTGAATTCCACGGACGATGTTGGGAATGGGATTGTCTTTGGCAAGAGCCGAAATAACTTCCGATTCCGCAAAGACCGTGCAGGTCGAACTGATAGGTGTCTTTTCCGTAGCTTGGGCGTCCAATTTGCCCAGGTCGTCGATATTTACATCCAATACCCCGGCCATGACTTCCAAAAATCGTCCGGTTCCCGCGGCACATTTGTCGTTCATGAGAAAGTTTTGCAGCATTCCGTCGCGCACGGCCAAGGCCTTAATATCCTGTCCGCCGATGTCCACGATGGTGCCTACGTCTCCGAAGAGATACACGCCGCCCTTGGCGTGGCAGGACAACTCGCTCATGGTCTTGTCCGCGCCTTTAAAGGAATTGCGCCCGTAACCTGTGGCCACAATGTAATCAATGTCTTCTCTTTTTAATCCCGTGCCGGCAACAACTTTGTCGATGACTTGTTGCGCTCCGCTGGTGCCGGCGCCTAGGCTCACGACTTCTTTTGCCAAGACATCTTTTCCATTCTTCAAAATAACCGCTTTCGAAGAGGTGGAACCGATGTCGATGCCCATAGTTATACTGTCCACGTTCCCATCCTTACTAATTTCTCAAGGCGATGCGCTCGATTACTTGTCCCATTCGTAAGCGACTTTGCTTTCGATGAGTTCTTTGATCTTTGCGTCGTCGTAGCCTAGTTCTTTTAAGATTTCTACGGTGTGTTCGCCGATCAGCGGGCCTTTTTCATAGGGCGTCTTGCCCATTTCTTGGTAGCGAACCGGTTGATTGACGAGGATTCTTTCGCCGCTCGGGTAATCCATTTTGCGGAAACAGTCGTTCGCCCAAGCTTGTTCGTCTTCCAGAAGTTCTTCCCAATTCTTCGCCAATGCGAAAGGAATATCCGCTGCGACCAAAATGTCATTCCATTCTTCGATGGTCTTGGTTTCGAAGCGAGCCATAATCGCGTCATAAAGCTTCGGCCCCAAGCCGTTTTCGATTAAGTTTTGTACGGGGAAGTATTTGTCCTTATCTTCGCCTAAGAATTCGTCCAGACCCAATGCAGTCATGAAACGTTCAAAATAGGTGTTGTAGTCGGGCATACAGGTTTGTACGAAACGATTGTCTTTGCTCTTCCAGCAAGCGAGGAAGGGGTTCGGGGAGTTGCGAATGTCGATGGGGTATTTTTCGCCGTAGTCGGTGTATTGTGCGGCTTGCACCATCATCCCCATGTTGAAGATCGCCGTTTCAAACAAACTGGTTTCCACTTTCTCGCCCTTACCCGTCACCTTGGCATGGTAGAGTGCAGCAAGTACACCGGCAGCTAAGTTCATGCCTACGTTGTGGTCGCCGACGCCGGGAACAACGTTCATGGGGACGTCGGTTTTTTGTCTCAATGTTTCCAGGTAGCCGCCCCGTGCAAAGAAGGCCGTAAAGTCGAAGCCGGGAAGGTTTCTGTCCGGACCATATTCGCCGTAACCGGTGCAGATGGCGTAAACGAGTTTCGGATATTTCACTTTTAATGTATCGTAATCCAAACCAGCTTTAACCAACGCTTTCGTCCGCCAGTTGGTAATCAGAATATCGGCATCGTCCAATAACTTGAAGAGGATTTCTTTTCCTTCCTCGGTACGGGTATCGATGGAGAGGCAACGCTTATTTCCGTTTTCCAATTCCCAGGTGGTGTTTTCGTGAATATCTAAAGGTCTGCCTTCAGAAGGAGCGGTGTAGCGAAGGGGATCGCCGTTTTTTTGTTCGATCTTTACGACGTCTGCGCCTAAATCCGCTAAAAACCGACCGGTCGTTGCCGCTGCGATGAATGTAGCGAGTTCAACGACTTTGACACCTTCTAAGAGTTTCTTACTTTCTGTCATCTGATCCTTCCTTTCAAGTCTTTCGGGGCAGGAGCCCCACAACCTTGACAAAACTACTACTTAACAATCTTTTGCCTCGCGAAAGGCCGGCTCTTTCTCGAAATAATCCGAGAACTTGGGATCCGAGAGAACCATTTCGTGCACCGTGTTGATGTGCACGTCCGTGGCGTCCAGGGCATCCTTTAAGTCATTGGCCTCGATCGCACCTAAAATGCGAGCGTGCTGATCCACGAGCATGGACAACGATACGCCGCTGTCGACGTAAATGTTGCGCCAGCGTGCAATGTGAAGGAGGTGGTCATCGAGCAGGCTCAAGACGTCTTCCGAATCATTAGCGGCCAAAATATAATTGTGAAACTCTTCATCTAAGAGACGGAAGCGTTCCACGTATTTTTTTTCGTCGGTAAACAGATGCTGATCCTTCAGGTTCGCTTCCATTTTTTTGAAAATCTCCGTCTTATCCATTTGACGCTTCATAAAGCCCCGCAACACCTCTTTTTCTACCGCCGCCCTTATAAACAAGGCTTTGCGTATGTAGTTCGGGTTGATGAGGCTTACGTACGTGCCGCGCTGAGGATAGACGACCAAAAATTTCAACTGCACCAATCGAGCAAAGGCGCCGCGCACCACCGACCGAGACACGGCGAACTGTTTGCTGATAGCGTTTTCGCTGATGCCCATGCCCGGGTAAAGCGTTAAGTCGATGATTTGCTGCAAGAGCGCTCGATATAAGGCGTCCGAGTTTGTCCTACTTTCCATACACGTCTCCTTCTTGTCTACTAGTCTACTATTTCGTAAAAACAATTGCAAGAACTTTTTAGAAAATTTAACAAACCCTCCGCCGGATCATTTTTATTTTAACATATCCCTGAAACGTAGTGATTATCTAATTTCTCTTTTCCCGCACTTTATCACGAAAACGTTCGGGTGCTTCTCTCTTTTTATGCAATAGTTTTCCTTTTTGGCGAATACGAACGCGACTCCGCTTCTTTTTTCTTCGCATTTGTCGAGCTTTTTTTATTTTTTCTCTTGATAAAATTTTATTTTGTAGTAAAGTAGTTCTTGTATACTAGTATTCTTTGCACGCGGCACACGAAGGGGAACGCTTTCTGCCGCGCACAACACGTTGGAGGTCACCATGGATTACAACAAGACCCTCGGGTGCTTGCCCTTTTTGTGGAACAAAAACCATCCCGATCGGGTCGCCATTCTACATAAGGAGAGGGAATATACGTACGGAGATTTATACGACATCTCCCTATCCTTCGCATCGTACTTCGCCACATCCGGCGTGAAGAGAGGCGACTACGTTCTGATTATGGGAAAAAATTCCGCCGATTGGCTCTTCACCTTTTTCGGACTGCAAATGCTCGGCGCCGTCACCGTGCCCGTAAATCCTTCGTTTACCACCAATGAAATCGCGCAGATTATGGACATCGTCGGCGCAAAAATCGTGGTGACTAACGAATTTCACGACTATGCCCAACAAATTAAAGATATCTATAAAATCGACAAGGACTTCCGCGTCCTCTACACGAACAGGGGCTACCAATACCCGCATCTGCTCCATTTAAAGGTGACGGAGGATCCTTCGGCCATCGCCGTTATTCTCCTCACCTCGGGCACCACCGGCGTGCCGAAAGGGGTGCAGCTCACCCACAAAAACCTGATTTCTAACGCGAGCACGGTGGCGAAAATCGTCGGGTGGAACGAAACCGACCGCTTCCTGCTCTGCGTGCCTCTGTTTCACTGCTTCGGCCTGTCGGCCACGGCCCTTTGCGCCTTTTTGTGCGGCAGCTCTTTGGTCGTCTTGGACAACACAAAATCTTATAATCAATTGGCGGCCATCGGTCGCTACAAGATTACAGTCTTTAACGGCGTGCCCACTTTATTTATCGTGGCCATGCGCCACAACGATCTGGACGCCTTCGATTTATCGTCCTTGAAGACGGGCATCATTGCCGGAGCGCCCTTGACGGCGCGGGAGTACGAAGAGATTCAATCGGCCTTCGGCTTTCAGCGCCTGATCCAATCCTATGGCCAAACGGAAACCTCGCCGGCGATAACCGTGGTGCGCCCATGGGAACCGCCATCCATTTGCGCCACCAGCGTGGGTACGGCGATCGACGATGTGGAAATCGCCGTCGTCGACGACGATCTGCGGCCCGTAGACGCCAATCGGCCGGGCAACATTGTCGTTCGCGGCGCAAACGTCATGGTGGGGTACATTAATGGAAAACACCGCTACACGGAAAAAGACTGGCTCTGTACCGGCGACGTGGGGTACATGGACGAAGCCGGCCACTTGTACATTTCCGGTCGAACCAAAGACATTATTATTCGCGGCGGCGAAAATATCTCCGCCATTGAAATCGAAAACGTGGTCAAAGAACTGGACTTTATCGACCAGGCTCGGGTGCTCGCCGTAAAGGATCCCTTTATGGGAGAAGAAGCCGCCCTTCACGTATCCCTCTGCGAGGCGATGGACAAAAAAAAGGCGGAAGAGATGATTCGCCGCTACATTCAACACCGACTGGTGAAATACAAAATCCCCAAATACATCGCCATTCACGATTCCCTGCCGACCAACGGCACGGGAAAAATAGACGACAAAGCCCTTATGGCGTATATGAAAGACCGCGCGCGCGTTCTCTGCAAATAGACCGCACCGGCGGTCTTTTTTTATGCCTTGAATGTACCGTGGGCGCAGTAAAGCGCACAGCAAAAAAGGACGGTTCCCCGTCCCTTACATCAAATGCATCTTTTCCGGCAAAAAAATTCGCGGATCCATTCCTCTCACGTCCTTCGCCACCTTCGGCCGAAAAGCCATGTGGGCAAAAATGTCCTCTTCCATGTCAATCCCCGGCGCCACTTCCGTGATCACAAAGCCTTCCTCCGTCAGCTTCATGACGCAGCGATCCGTAATGAAGACAACCTCTTGCCCCCGCGCCAAGGCGTAGGTGCCGTTAAAGGTCTTTTGGGGCAACTCGTCGATAAATTTCATGCGACAACCTTCCCGATCGATAACGAGCTTCCCCTCCTCCACGTGTTCCACGAGACCCGCAGCCGTCAGCGTGCCCACAAAGAAAAGCTTGTTTGTGGACTGGGAAATGTCGATAAATCCACCGCAGCCGGCAAAGTGGCCGCCGAAGCTGGACACGTTAATGTCACCTTTTGCGTTTACTTCGGCAAAGCCTAAAAAAGCCACGTCCAACCCGCCGCCGTTGTAGAAATCGAACTGTTGGCTCATCGGCATGACCGCATCGGCATTGAGAGCCGAACCGAAATCTTCCCCGCCTAAGGGCACGCCGCCGAGAATGCCGCACTCCAAGGTGAGGGTGATAGCCTCGCTTAGCCCCTCTTCCGCCGCCACGTGCCCAACGGCTTCGGGAATGCCATAGCCTAAATTCACCACATCCCCCGGCACAATCTCCATGGCCGCTCGGCGGGCGATAACCTTTCGCTCGTCCATGGGCGCGTCCTTCACTTTCTCCACCTTCCGCTTGACGTGCCCGGCAATGGCCGGATCGTAAAAGGATGCCACCGTCTGCCGATGCGTCTTCTCCGGCTCCGACGCGAGCACTACATAATCCACGAAAATCCCGGGAATGACCACATCGTTGCGATCGATGGAGCGAGAATCGGCCAAATACTTCACCTGAACGATCACCTTGCCACCCGAAGCCTTCGCCGCCATGGCGATTTCCCGGGCGTCGATCACTCCGGACTCTTCTTCCATGGTAATGTTGCCCTTTTCATCGGCGGTCGTCCCCCGAATCATGGCCACATCTATAGGTTGGGCCTTATAGTACAAATACTCCTCTCCTCCGAGCGTCACCAGCTCCACCAAATCTTCCGTGGTAATGTTCGTCAGTTTTCCGCCCCCCTGCCTGGGATCCACGAAAGTGTGAAGGCCGATGGGCGTCAGCACCCCCTTTTGCCCCGCCGAGAGAGCCCGATACATTTTCGACAGCACCCCTTGAGGGAAATTATAGGCTTCGATTTCGTGGCGAAAAGCCTGTTCCGCCAGACGACGATTTCTGGCGAAGTGCCCCGTCAAATAGCGGCGTACCATGCCCGGGTGCGAGATTTCCATAATCCCCTCGTCCCCGTTGTTCCCCGTACCCGCCGCCTGAAGCAGCGTCATATCCCGCGGATGACCCACCGCTAAAAAGCGCTTGCCGATTTCGCGCAACAATTCACTGGGCGTAGTCGCCAGCAAAAAACCGCTCACCGCCAAAGTGTCTCCGTCTTCAATTAATTTAGCCGCCTCTTTGGCGTCGATGTATTCCATCTATCTCGTCCTTTCCCTTATTTGTCCGTTTCAGTGTATCTTAGGAAAAAAAGGAAGTCAAACAAAAAGGAGCCTCTCGGCCCCTTTCGCTCCTTCACTTTTCTACTCGATACGTCTTTAAAATGTTTTCCACGTCGGCCTTCGATCGGTTATAGGCATTTTCCAGCGCCTTGTCGTTGATGTCCTTTACCTGCACATCGCTGGCATAAGTAAAGACACGATAGCCACCGTCCACCTTATCCAAGAGAATCATGGGAACCGGCACGCTCACGGGATCTTTCACCACGCGAATTTCTCCAATGCGCCCGGTAGCCGCTAAGTAATCTTCCCCCGTATAGTCCGTAAAATTGGCCTTATCGTAAAAAACTTCCATTTCGCCTACGGAACGAAGAACCAAGCGCTCTTTTATCCCTTCCGGAAGAATGTACGAATAACCCTTTCCTGCGACACGGTCCTTCTCATCTAAATCCGTCTTCCCGGCGTAATCGCCCACGACGGCCATTCGATTCGCCTCGTCCCAATCTACTTTCATTCCCAAACCTTCTGCCATAAAGCGAAGAGGCACGTAGGTACGATTTTCTTTAATAAATGGCGCAACATCCATGGACTTCGCCCTTCCGTCCACGTTGTAGCTCTTCTTGTCCACGGTCATGACGACGGTTCGATCCCCGCCTTTTACCGTGACCTTGCGCGCCTTTTCATTCCAATCGACCTTAAAACCCATGTCTTCCGAAACAGCTCGAAGAGGCAAATAACTGCGATTTTCACGAACTACCGGCGCCATAGGATTCGTCGGCTCGGTTACATCTTTTCCCTGAATAAAAACCTCCACAGGCCGCGCCGCCAACACCCCTTGGGGAATCATCGTAGCCACAAGGGCCAATACCGCCATCTTTTTCATCTTCATGATTCTTTTCCTCCTTTACACATCCATCCTTCAAAGCAGCCACCGAATACCCGAAAAATTGTGGCTCGTGACATCTTTCTAAATCGACATTATTCCCTGTTCGAAATATTGTCAAGTCT
Organism: Bacillota bacterium; assembly: GCA_023393815.1. GTDB lineage: Bacteria > Bacillota > Clostridia > Tissierellales > Peptoniphilaceae > Aedoeadaptatus. Next base: position 44,023 of record JAEXBU010000084.1, read on the forward strand.
TTCACCACCTCTTTTTTATCCTTCGCTACCCCGCCTGCAACAAATACCATACGCCCGCACAAAAAAATGCCGGCCTCTGCCGACATCTCCTTTGACCGAAAATTTTTATTTTTCCTATATCCTATTCTTCCAGTCCCATTCAATGGCAGCGTACATTTTGAAATAATGCCGCCGGAAGTGTATCTTGAAAGTTCCGTCGCCCGGCCTCGCCGCGAAAGCCCTTCTTTTAATATTTGATTAAAGAGAGAAAAGACACGGATTCCGTAGATACATTTTCATAGGAATGTTCCTCATCCCCTTGAAAGCTCAGGGTATCAAACCGATGCATGGAAAAAGTCTCCGCCCCAACATTCATCGTTAACTCTCCGTCAATTATAAAAATGTACTCTCGCAAGGCATTGTTATGTCCGGTAGACTGATATTTTGCATTTGGATGTAAGGTGATAAACAAACCGTCTAACGGAGATAAGGGATCAAATGAGAAAATGTTTTGAATTAAAATGTTATGATCTTCCGTAATGGGCATAACTTCATCCAACTTTATTACTTTGTAGTCTGATTTATTGTTGTTCGACAAGAGCGTAGCCAATGGAATGCGCAAACCCGTAGAAATTTTCCAGATCGTAGAAACAGTGGGAGAAGACTCCCCGCGTTCAATTTGACTGAGCATTGTTTTTGAAACGCCGGTTTTATGAGATGCCTCATCCAAAGTATACCCCAGCCTATTTCTTTCCTGACGCAACGCTTGACCTAAGCGTACTGCATCAAAGGCCATTTCCGCTTCGTTATTCACGCCGATTCTAACCTCCTAATACCTTAAAACTCTTTTACATTATAAGCATAAGTCTACGCTTTTCACCAGCTGAAAATCAAAAAGATTTTGGAAAAATATTCTAGAAAACGGTTGTAATCCGATATAGCGGATGCTATTATGTCATTAATACGATATATAGGATTTATTTCTATATATCGTATTCATTTCGCGGCGAAATTTTCCGACTATCCCATCAGAATCACGCATTCTGCATCTGTTCTCGGGAGGCTTTTATGGAAACGAGAGATAAGCTGGAATTTTATGGGGGAGAATGGTTTTCATTTATCCCTTTCGTTGTATTTATCGCTTCAATAATCCTTACAACTTTTGTCTGGAGATCGATTTCTAACGGCGCTTTGTGGTTGCCTGCTTTTGCCGCCATCATTGTGGCATTCTTTTTCGCTAAGGATAAGCGCCTATACTCTTCCGTATTGGTCGATGGAATGTCCAGCAGAGAGGCTATCACCCCTATTTTATGTTGGTTTTTTGCCGGAGTGTTTTCAAAAGTGCTCAGTTCCTCGGGCCTCGCTTTGGCAATTGCGGGTTTTTCTGCCAACTTGGGCATGGGACCCGTCATGTTTATAGAAATTACATTTATTGCTTCCGCTTTATTTGCCACGGCAACGGGCACCGGATTTGGCACGATCGCTACATCCATGGGGGTTCTTTACCCGGCAGGCATATCGATCGGTTGCCATCCTGAATTGTTGGCGGGGGCCATTATTTCCGGAGCCGTATTCGGCGACAACCTGGCTCCGGTTTCGGATACCACCATCTGTTCCGCTACCACGCAAGGCGTGGACGTTCCCGGCGTCGTTCGATCGAGATTAAAGTATGCCGGTGTCGCGGGAACCATTGCCATTGTTGTCTTTGCTCTCCTCGGCTCCGTTATCGAACCGGACGCCGGCGTATCTACTGCGATTGATCTTACAAATTACGACCCAAAAGCATTTTTCATGTTGTTGGGCGTCGTGGCAACTCTGGTTGTCGCGTTTCAAACCGGCGATATCGTCATTGCCACCACCATCGGCATCGTCGTTTCCGCAGCCATCGGTTTATTGACCGGTCAATTTGCCTTTTTACTGATCGATTCCAATGCGGAGACTGCCAATGCGTTGATCTACGTTCACGGAAGCGGATTGGATCGTGAAGTCGGCGGCATTTTCTATGAAGGACTGTCGGGTATGCTGCAAGTCAGTGTATTGGCTTTATTGCTGTTCGGTTCCATTTCTGTTATGCGCGCAGGAGGCGGCGACATTCGACTGCTCAATGCCTTAGGCAAAGCGGCAAGTACGGCAACGGGATCGGAACTTGTCATTTCCGTCATGGTCATTTTGCTGTCGGGCATTATGGGCTTAAACGCTCCCGCTATCCTTGCCGTCGGCTCTTCCTTCGCGAAGCCCTTAGGGGATCGCCACAATATTTCCCCTTACAGAATTGCAAATGTCCTCGATGCGCAATCAAATACCTTGGCCTATTTACTTCCCTGGACTCCCGCCATGGTCTTTACTATGGGTTTTGCAGCCGAAACCTCCGCACCGTTGGTCGGTGCGGACGTATCGCCACTTGTCGTATATCCCATTGCACTGTTGTTTGTAATGACCGTCTCCATCTTTCTCGGAGTTGGGCGCAATGACGGCCTTCATGAAAGACAAATCGAAAAATAGAATCAGGAGGAAATGAACATGGATAAAATTCGTAAAGGCGAATGGGTTCAAATCACCCGCGTCGTGTTACCTGCAGGAAAACGGGCTCCACAAGTGCCGGAAGATACACAAAAACACGAATTGCGTATGTGGGTGAAAGGCTTTTTATGTGAAGATGCAACCATCGGCGAAGAAGTGGAAGTCAAGACTGTCACGGGAAGAAGGGTCTCAGGCGAATTATTGACTGTGCGGCCTAAGTATACGCACACGTACGGCGATTTTGTTCCCGAATTGTTGAAAGTGCAATGCCAACTGCGCGCTATTTTATTTGGAGGGGATATTGATGAATAGAGATAATTCCTACGAAGCCATTCTAGGCCGTAAAAACGAAATTATGTTAGCCTCTACCGGAATCGATTACACGAAGTTTGAGCTGGACGGCATCGGTTTCGATTACGAAAAAATGATGTCCGAATCCGCAGGCTTCTCCATCGAAGAAATTCGACAAATACAAGCCGACCGTGCGGTAGGCAATACGCCGCTTTTGGAGATGAAAAATCTCACGGCTTTATCAAGAAAATATGCGCCGAAGGGAAAGGGTGCGCGTATTTTTGTTAAAGATGAGGCCTGCAATGCGTCGGGGAGTTTTAAGGCACGCCGTGCATCCATGGCCGTCTATTTGGCGAAAAAACTCGGCTATAAGGGGGGCGCGTGCGCTACCTCCGGAAACTATGGCGCAGCGGTTGCCGCACAAGCGGCTATGGCGGGCCTACATTGCATTGTCGTTCAAGAATGCTACGACAGCCGAATGGTCGGTCAGCCGGAAATTTTGGAAAAACAAAGAATTTGCGAAGCGTACGGCGCCGAGGTTATCCAATTGACCGTAGGGCCTGAATTATTTTCCACTTTCTTACAAGTATTAGAAGAAACCGGATATTTCAACGCATCCCTTTACGTTCCCTTTGCCATTGCAGGAATTGAAACGCTAGGCTATGAACTGGTCGAACAATGTAGGGAAAAGACGGGATCGGATCCCGATATTGTCCTCTGCACCAACGCGGGAGGCGGCAACCTGACCGGTACCGCCCGCGGCGTCCTAAAAGCCGGATGTGATGCAAAGATCATCGGCGCTTCTGTCGATCTTAGTGGCTTACACATGGCATCGGATCGCGATTTTAACAAAAAATCCTTTACTACCGGGCACACCGGATTCAGCATTCCCTTTATCACTTGGCCGGATCGATCCGACGTTCCCCGAAACGCCGCAAGATTTTTGCGCTACGCAGACGGATACGTCACAGTGAAACAAGGAGAAACTTTCTATATTACGGAGGCTCTCGCAAGCTTAGAAGGCTATGAGCGCGGTCCTGCGGGAAATACCTCTCTAACCGCCGCTTTTGCAATGGCGCAGCAAATGGACGAAGAGCAAATTATCGTCGTCCAAGAAACGGAATATACGGGAGCCGGCAAACACTCCGCCGCACAACTTACTTTCGCCAAGGAAAATGGTGTAGAGATTGCATTTGGAAATCCCGACGACGATACACCCGGAAAAAATATCATTTTGCCCAGGGATCCTTCACTGATCCGCGCACGGGAATTTGATATGTACGCACTTCGAAAGTCCTATATTAAGAATGCAATTAAAAATAACAATTTAGAACAAGCGACCCCGACAGACGTGCGCTATTTGGCGGAGGAAACGAAACTCACGGAAGACGAGGTTAAAGAACTTCTAAAAGCGTACTGCGTCGAATGCCTCTAATGGATCGCAGACTCTACGCTCTTTTTACGGACTTTCCAAAGTTGTTGCAGGCTACGTTAAATAAAAAGACGAAAAGCGACGATAGCAAAACCCTATAGAAATTACAAAAAGAGCGAAATTCCAGTATTGAATAAAAAAGGAGATGGGCAGAATCGTTTGTTTTCTTCTGCCCATCTCCTCTTTTCATTTATCCGCACTCTGAAAGCCCGGATCTCATTTCCTTCTTATTCTTTTTCTTTTTTTATTTCAATGCATCTTGAATAGCCGCTTTTGCTGCATTCGACGATGCCGTCGCGCCCGTTACCACATCGGTCACCTTCGCCACATCCGTTTTCGTCTTGCCTTTATAAACATCCAGGCCCTTGGCATCCATGAATTTCTTATGCAATTCTTTGCTCATTTCCGCCGTAGGGTTCGTACCGTTATCGCTCACGGAAACAATCTTTCCGTCTTTCATGGTCACCTTTACCATAAAGTCGTAGCCAAACGCGCCGACGGCACTTCTGCCCGTAAATTCACCATCCGATTTTTTGTTGTCATCAGGCTTCGCACCACCCACTTTTGCCGTGTACTTGAAGTCTACATTTCCGTAGCCGTAGGTTTCGACCTTGATCTTATAGGTCTTATCTTTTTCAAAAATCGGCGCACTTTTCCGGCCCGCCACAACGGTTTCATTTATGGTACCGTCAGCATTAAATAAAGGATTTTTACTATAGTTACCCTTGGTCCCATGGTGACCGACGGGTTCAATTTCTACTGCCTTAGGCACATCCTTTCCGTCTTTTCCCGGAATCATTACAGCTTCATCCTTTACTGTATCCCATTCGATAACTTCTATTTCCTCGATATTTTGTTGGAAATTGTCAAATTCATTGTCGGGAACAAGTAGTTTGTCCTCTTTGTAGCTAATTTCCGCACCTTTTTCGATAACGAAATAGGGATATTTCGGCGTCGCACCGTGTCCCGATTCGAAATCCGGGGAACGATAATTTTTATTTTCGTCCACAACATTCACATAGTATTTGCCTGCCGAAGAATCCCCCTTCAAAAGAAGGTCGAATCCGTCTCCCGACGCTTTCCACTCATAAAGATCTGCGCCCATGACGTTTTCCCCATTGTAAATTCCCTTATTGACGCTTACCAGTTTCACCTTAAAATCTTTCGGCAGTTTATTTGTAAAGTGAATCTTAAAGCCTTCATTGGTTTTTACCGGTGTTTCCGCAACGAGAGTCTCTTCCTGTTTTAAAAATTTCTTCCCCGCTTTTTGATCAAAGGCGTTTAATACCGCCTGTTTTAAGGCTTTGCCAGATTCCGTAGCGCCGGAAACAGCGTCAGTTTCCCCGCTTTCCATCTTTAAAGCTTCTACGCCGGCACGATCTTTGCCCTTAAATTTCTCGTAGACATCGGCGTTAATTAAACTGAAATAGGCTTTGTTCTTTCCATCAAAGAAGCCCGCTTTCGTTCCCGGAGTCACTCCTTTGGTCGCCGTTTCGTCATCTTCCACCGAGAGGATTTTCCCGTCCTTATCTAAGATTACTTTTACCCGCACATTATAGAAAGGCGGATGGATAAAGGGCTTAACCAGCGGGTATTGCTGTTGATCCACATTGGCATCGCCATAGAGCACTTTCTCTCTTTGAGAAGACGGTTCGTCCCGGAAGGGAGCAATAATTTCAATGTTTCCCGACACATTTGTCGTCTCTTTTTCTTTCGGGGATTCTTTTTCAGGATTCTTTTCTTCCCTCTCAAATGCCTTGTAAACAATTTGAGCGAACTCTTCCCGCGTAATATACGCTTTCGGACGCAAATTCATGGCGGAGCCCGACACGATTTTTTCCTCAATCAAGCGATTGACGGCTTTCCTCGCCCATTCCGATACGTCTTTTCCATCCTTATAATTGGACAGGTGATCCGCCACCCTTTTATCGCCCAGAATGCGATCCAAAATCGTAAAAGCTTCTTCCCGCGTAATGTTCGCATTCGGCGCCATTTCCGTTTCACTGCGTCCGTACATAAAGCCCGCCTTTACCGCCTTCGCAATATCGTCATAGAACCAATCGCCGGTACGCACATCGTTAAACTTTGAAATATCTGCTTTATCCGTCGTTCCTTTGACGCGATTCATAATCGCCGCCATTTGCGCCCGCGTTAAAGGCGATTTCGGAGCGATATGTAGTGTGTCTACGCCTTTTAAGTACTCTTTTTTCAGGCAGTAATCCAATGCCTTGTAGGACCATTCGTCTTCTTTCGGCATGTCTTGAAACTTTGCCGCGAAACTTGCCGATGGAAACACCAAGCCTAGCGCTAGAGCCGCCGCCAATGCCGACGTCTTTTTTACCGTCTTCTTCATCTTTACCTCCTTATGGTGATTGCGTACTGTAACTTACACAATTACTTTCTGAAATGATTATACCTCTCATTTATCATTTTGACAACTTTTATCATTTATTTTTTTGGAAAGTTTTGTTTCCTTTGCGTAAGCAAGAATGAAATACGTGGAAACCCCACGACTTCCCTCGCGAATTGGAATGCCGATCAGAACCACCGGCTTAGCCGGGGTGTGCTATGCCACGATAAGGGGGCGTTACCGGTAGCACGCTCGTACTTTTCATCCCTTTTTCTTGCAACAACTCCCCATTGGCGCTAAAGCGCACAAAAAAAGATGCCGGCCTCTGCCGACATCTCCTGTGACCAAAAATTTTTTTAATCCTTCGCCTTCATCATAATCGTCCAGGGAGATTCCGTAATTAAAGTGCCTTCTTGATTAATAAGGCGCGCATCAAAATGGACGATGCCCTTGCCCGGCTTAGAGGCGTGTTTTACCTCGACCGGTTCCACTTCCAAATGCACCGTGTCGCCGATTCTCAAGGGGTTCTTGTAGCGAATGGTGAGTTCCAAAAAGGCGATGGTCGTGCCATCGAAAATACCGATCATGTTGGACAGGCCCGTCATAATGGCGGCGCCTAACATACCGTGGGCCACCCGTTCTTTAAAAGGACCGTTCTTGGCGTATTCCTCGTTGGTGTGCAGAACGTTAAAGTCTCCGGAAAGGCCGGCGAAGTTTACCACATCGGCTTCGGTAATGGTGCGTCCTTGGGACACGTAGACTTTTCCTACTTCAAATTCTTCTAAATACAATCCTTTCGGTTCGTAACTCATGCTTTCCTCCTATTCAAATGTCGCTCGACGCTTTTCGCGGAAGGCCGCCATGCCTTCCACCTGATCGTGGGTGCCAAAGATATTGGCGTTCATGGCGCTTTCCAGTTCGATGCCCGCATCCAAAGCCATGTCCAACCCCTTATCCACCATGGATTTTGTCATAGCCACCGCCGAAGCGGAATTTTTCAAGATTTTTTCCGCCAAACTCCGCGCCGCCGTCATCAGCTCTTCCGGCTCTTCTATACTAAGTACCAGTCCCAGTTCTTTCGCTTTCTCGGCTCGAATCACTTCGCCCGTCATGAGCAGATAAAGAGCGTTCATTCGACCGATGGCCCGCGGGAGCCGTTGGGTTCCCGAAAAACCCGGCGTAATCCCCAAGGTCACTTCCGGAAAAGCCAATTGCGCTTTGGTAGATGCCAGGCGCAAATCGCAGGTCAGGGCGAGTTCCAAGCCTCCGCCAAAGGCGTAGCCGTTTATGGCGGCGATGGTGGGGATGGGCAGTTTCTCGATGCGGCGAAAGAGCGTCTGGCCTTTTTCCGAGAACCGCTTGATTGCAAGCCCGCGCAAATGTTCCATCTCTTTCGTGTCCGCGCCGGCGATAAAGGCCTTCCCCGCGCCGGTAAAAATCACCGCCCGTACATCTTCCCGTTCAATGGTATCGATCACCGCGGCCAATTCTTCTAAAACCGCGCTGTTTAAGGCGTTCATGGCCTCCTTGCGGTCGAAGATCACCGTGGCGATTTTCTTTTCAACCCGTTTGTGAATCACACCGAGCCACCTTTCAATCCCATGGGCTTGTCTTCGAAAATGGCGGAATCCATGGTCTTTACGTCGTCGGCGACGAGGGGTTCAAATTCCATTTGATCCATAATGTCTTTTCGAATGTCCACCCCCGGTGCCACTTCCGTAATCACCAAGCCGTCTTTCGAAAGTTTCATGACGCAGCGATCTGTAATAAAGGTAACGTTTTGACCCAGTTCCAACCCGTGTTCGGCGCTATAGGTGATCTGATCCAAACTCTTTAAGAATTTCTTCCGCTTGCCTTCTCGATCGATGACGAGCTTTCCGTCTTCGATCCGTTCTTTCAATCCTCCGGCCGTCAAGGTGCCGCAGAAGTAAATATCTCGCGTGGATTGGGAAATGTCGATAAATCCTCCGGCACCGGCAATGCGGTCGCCGAATTTGCTCACGTTAATGTCGCCCTTTCCGTTCACTTCGGCAAAGCCCAAAAAGGCGCAGTCCAATCCGCCGCCGTTATAGAAATCGAACTGTTGGTTCATGGGCATACCTACCATGGCGTTTACCGCCGCGCCGAAGTTCGCGCCACCCAAGGGGATACCGCCAATCATTCCGTCTTCCAAGGTCAGGGTAATCTCTTGGCCGAATCCCTCTTCGTTGGCGACAATGCCCACGACTTCGGGAATGCCGATGCCCAAGTTTACCACGTCGCCGGCTTGCATTTCCATGGCCGCCCGACGCGCAATGACTTTCCGCTCATTCAGGGGAAAACTCGCCGTTTGTTCCATGTTCACGCGGCTGTGCCCGGCGATGGCGGGATCGTAGAAATTCGCCGGCGTTTGACGGTGTTTCGTCTCCGGCATTTCACTTACGACCACATAGTCCACGAAGATCCCGGGAATGACCACATCGTTGCGATTGATGGAGCGGGAATCGGCCATATACTTCACCTGAACGATCACCGTGCCCCCCGAGGCTTTTGCGGCCATGGCGATTTCCCGGGCGTCGACCACCGAGGCCTCTTCTTCGAAGGTAATGTTTCCCTTTTCATCGGCGGTGGTGCCGCGAATGATGGCTACGTCGATTTTCGGTGCCTTGTAATATAGGTACTCTTCGCCGCCGACGGTCACCAGCTCGACCAAGTCCTCCTTGGCCGCCTCGTTGATCTTTCCGCCTTCCAGGCGAGGATCGCAGAAGGTCTTTAAGCCCACCTTGGTGATCTCGCCGGAAAATCCCGAGGCGATGTTTCGGTACATTTTCGACACCACCCCTTGGGGAAAGTTGTACGCTTCGATTTCGTTGGCGTTGGCCTGATCGATCAACCGTTGATTGTTGGCAAAGTGCCCGGTAATGTAGCGCTTGATCATACCCGGAAGAGAAATTTCGTAAATCCCTTCATCCTTGTTGTTGCCGATGCCCGCCGCTTGGAGGACGGTCATATCTTTCGGCGATCCTTCCGCCGCAAAGCGTTCCCCCATGGCCGTTAAAATTTCCGACGGCGTGGTTTGTAGCAAAAAGCCCGAGACAATGAGGCCGTCGCCGTCTTTTACCAGCGCCGCCGCTTCTTTTGCATCGATTCGTTTCATAGGTTCTCCTTTCTCTTTTCCGTCAAATACGGATTAACAAACACCCATAAAGGCCAGGATCAAGGCGCAGATCAGACCGATCAAAGGCACGACACAGGTGGCGAAGAAAATACCCGGGTAGCCTTCCTTAAAAGTCAGACCCGTAACCATTAAGAAGGTAACATTCGGTCCGGCGTGGGGCAGGGAATCCAAGACCCCGGCGGCCATGGCGGCAATCCGGTGGAGCAATTCGGGTTCGATACCCATACTTAAAAAGTTTTGCGCCATACTGTCCATAAAGATCGTGATCCCCGCGGAAGACGATCCCGTAATCCCGGCGATAATGTTCACAGCAAGGGCCGCGGAAATCAGCGGGTGAAAAGACAGGCCCGTAGCGAAAGCGACGAATTGTTGAAAGGCGGGAACCAGGCGAATGGCACCGCCGAAACCTACGATGGACGACGTGTTCATTATGGCGCTAATGGAACCTTCGCTCGCCGTGCGCAGGGATTCCTGCGGTTGCGTCAGCCGTTTTTTAAAGAGAACAAAGGTCAAAACCGAGCCGATCAAAAGGGCGATAACGACGGAATACACCGAATCGATTTCTATACCCGAAAAGCGAATCCCTAAGATCGTGCCTACGATGGCGACGATGGGAAGGATCGACAGGCCGAAGGGCGGCAGGTCGTTTATGTTCACGTCGCTCAAGCCGATCGCCTTATCCTTTTCCCCCAGTTGGAAAACTTCCCCCTTCGCTTTTAATTTTTTAATGTAAGCCGTAAAGATGCACATCCCCACCGCAAACATGATGATGGCACATATCACCCCGATCATCGGTGCCGCCGTGGTGGTGGTTCCTAAATACTTCGTAGGAATAATGTTGGTCAGCGCCGGCGTACCGGGCAAAGTGGTCATCGTAAAAGAGCCAGCTCCGAGCATA